>JAFZDQ010000076.1 GCA_017561085.1 Lachnospiraceae bacterium | reverse complement strand
AACCAGATATCAAAGCCGGCATGCCCCTTTACATAAGGCGCCACCATAACTGCCAGCTTGTCCGGCACCATCAGACGCTCTGTCTGATAGTCCCCGTCCCGTCCGTACCGGTTTCCCCGCAAATCTTCCAGGAAGATTCTCACATCACTGCCGTATACCGGAAGATAAACCTCCCTGCCGGATACCGCATAGGACTCCTCGCCTTCCTGTTTTTCATAAACCAAAACCACCTTACAGATATCATTCCTCTTTATGGTAATGCGGTGGATAAACAAAATCTCTGCCAGTTTTTCCGCAGTTTCCTCCGTAACCATTCCCGGTGTAATGATATTTTTGTAAAGATAAGAAAGCCACTTATTATTCCTTCCCTTCAGAATCTGGAAGACTGTAAAGCGCTCAATCTGTTCCCTGTAGCTTGCATAAAGCTCGGGATATTCCTCCCTGTTCTGATAAACATAGGAATATAAATAGGCGTTCCGCGTGCTGTCAAGGCTACTGTCAAAAGCAAAATACATGAGCACGATTTTGGGAATTTCTTCGTCCTTCGTAAGGTCTTTGGACATCATAAAATACTCATATAATCTGGTAATTCGCAGTTCCTTAAGAACCCCTGCTTCATACCACTTAAAGTACTCACTACCGGTCTTGTTTCCCTTGATTAGCAGGGTACAAATTGCCCGCAGGGTTTCATCCCCCGGATATCTTTCATAACACTTCTCCAGCAGGGAAAAGACCTGCTTGCCGAAGTTTTTCTCTTTAAAGGATAAATAAACAATCTGCTCTGCCAAATCCGCAGTCAAAAGCTGTCTTTTGGCAGCATACAAAAGTACCTGCAGTTCAAAGCCCGAAAGCCGCTTAAGCAGGGTGGGGTTGGCTGTCAGCAAATGCAGCCCCTCAATATAAAGCACCGGCGAATTACAGCCGGACATAAACTGTTCCTCTAAAATCATCCATCTGCGGGGCGCACTTCTTACGTAGTCCTCATCCAGATACAAGAGTAGCCAGGCCACGCGCCAGTTGTCGGCATTCTGGGTATAAATCCTTTGTACCCGCTCCGCCACTTCATCTATGTACGCATCCTCACGGTTCAAAAGTGTCGTAAGATAAAGATAATAACTGAACCGCTCCGGTGTAAATGCATCATCCAGTAACACTTCTGCCTGATTCAAAAGCCAGGTTGCTTCATTATACCGCTCCTGGGTAATCAAAAGCTGTACCTTAAAAAGCTTGATATCCGGGTCTTTCTCATCCAGATGTCCCAGCTCTTCGAGTACCTTATCCGTCTCCTGCATCCACTTGGCTGCAGGAATCTGCTTCGTCCGGAAAGCCTCATAATACTGCATCATTTCCATAATCAGATGTTTCTTTCTGGTATGGATGCCGGGCACCCTAAGGCGGGCGGAAGGCTGATGCACGGTTACGGTTACTTCCATGGATGTATAGGCATTATAAAAACGGATTTTTCCGAAATTCTTTCCTGCATGGAGCTTTGACTCAGACAAATAAAACGGGAACCGGTAACAGTTTCCCAGGAAATCCTCATCCCTGATTATAAATTTCTCTACTACCAGGAAATCTCCGTCCACTTCTACATTAAGCTCGGAAAAGCCCCAGCCGTTCCGGTTCATGACTACTTTATATTCTGTTCCCGGTTTAGGAGAATCGATACGGATTTCAGCCTCTTCCAGGATATATTCCACTTTTTGTTTCTTCTTAACTTCCAGTAAAAATTCTTCTACATTCTGCAGATTGCCCTTATGTCCGGAAAGCCCCTTATACGTGGTATAATACTGCTTATCCGAGCCTTTGAAAATCTGTCCGAAATCGTGGGAATAAAACAGGTTCACCGCTTCCTCCCAATTGGTCTTGGCCAGATTGGTAAAATGGAACAGGTTTTTAATCTGCCCAAGGCTGGAATCCACCCCTTCCCTGACTACGGACACTTCATAAGCAATGCTGTACTCCCCGCGGTTGGAAATAATCCTAAATTCTCCCTTAAGGCTCTCTCCCTCTTCCATATCAGCCGCATCAAAGCAATAGGCAATTTCCTCTTTGGAACCGGAAAACGTTCCGGTCAGGCACTGCATCCGAAGACGGTTACTGGTCACAGTCCCTTCAGTTACAAGCATTTCCGGCCCATAGATGAAAAAAGAACCTTCTCTTTTTTCTCCCGGTCTTACTTCCAGTTCAATCCTGGGATGGGAAAAGTCAAGAGAATGGGTATCCTGATTAAATTCGCCCGCTAAAATTCTTTCTACTGCACTGTACACGTCCTGTGTTCCTCCAAGCAACCTTTTCTTTCGCCAAAGCAAAAATCTCCTGCTTACAGTATACCATTACTTTTCCTATTTCTGCAACGGACTTAACCCATAAAATTTATGGTTCTGCAATTCTGCTGACACCTACATAGATATTTGAAATATCATACCAGGTAGGATAGTCGGTAACCCCCGTTTGGGGCAGGTTAAAGATGCCCTGGAAGGTCCTTACCGCCTCAGCCGTACGGGGACCGTAAATGCCGTCTGCCGTCACCTTCGGAATCGCCGGATAATTCTGGGAAATCCTATTTAACTGCTGCTGCAGCTGTCTTACTTTATCTCCGGAAGCACCGATATCCAGGTTATATCCCGGCCAGGATGAGGGTACGCCGGAAATACTTTCCGCACTGTTAATATACAAATCATTCCCGTAGTAATAACGCAAAATCTCAATCGGCGTATACCCTTCCCCCGCCAGATACTGAGAACCCCACTGGCTAAGACCGTCGCAGGTCACCCTTCTGCCGTCACAATAGGTTGTCAGAATCGGCTGCCTTACTCCCGGCCGGGACAAATAATTGGCAAACACGGAATCCACAATCCTATCTACATTGGCATAGGTGTTCCGGCCGTAAATCCACTTCTGGTCGTAGGCTGTTGAGGAGGTAATGGTGAAATTGAATCCTTTTCCCCTGTACCATTCGGTATAAATCCGGTTTAAGGTAAAGGACATAATCGCCAGCGTATTGGCATAAATGGCTTCCTCCTGCCAGGTAGCATAAACCTCGGAGGATACCACGTTTTTGATGTAATCCTTGTAGCGGACATAGTAGTTGGGTGCCCCGCTATCCTCAGGCACTCCGTCATGGACCACAACATATTCCGGAATCACCACCCTGCTTAGTACAATTTCCCCGGTTTCGTCCATGGGCTTTATTTCATCCTCCGGTATCTTAGGGGGATACTCTCCGTACAAAGTATGGTCCGGTATTACAATGGACTCTTCCTCGCCTACCGCCACCTCCAGGGGCCTTAACCGGATGTCCTGGATTGCCAGCACCTCCGGCAACAACTCCGTTCCCAAAATCTGTGTCGGCTCGTAGCCCGGTGCCGATACGGTAATATTATATTCCGAATACGGCCGTATCTCTCCCGGCTCCACACTAAGCTCTAAGGGCGGGGTTGCCAGCTCTATTCTTTCTGTTTGTCCGGAATTGTCTGTGGTAAGCTGCTCCAGTACCACGTCAGGCACGCCGGTATAAGCAATGGAAACGGTAGCATTCTGTATGGGAATCAGTCCCAGGGAGGAGGTGACATTTACCTGCAGGCTTCCTTTATCCGGTCCCTGCACCTGCGCCGCTTTTAAATCATGTTCGTGCATAAAAAAACCTCTGCATCAATACTTAATGGTATTTTATGCAGAGGCTCTCTTTTTGTTTCTTTGTTTATTTAAGCTAATAGAATTAGCCAAAAGGAAAATCCGCCTTCCGGACCAAGCTCTTATTTCGTTAATAACAACATAATTTCGTTGCTTCTCTCTACGAATTTGCTCATTGCTTCCGGCTCTAAAGGTGCATGCTGCAAAAGAGCCAAATCATAAAGCTGTTCACAAATCATGGGAACATGTTCGCTTTCCTTATGATCCATGACATACTGTACAAGAGGATGGTTGGCATTTAAAATCAGGGTTTCGCCTTCTTTGCCGAAGTCACCCATATCCATGCCGGGCATGGAATACATTTTCATCATATCCTGCATTCTGCGGCTTTCCTCGGATAAGGTAATCATGGAAGAAATCTTCTTGTTTTTCAGTTTCATTACCTGTACTGCAATCTGACTCTTCTTTAGTGCCTTCTTCATCAGTTCGCTGATGGCATCAGCTGCCGCAGCCAGTTCTTTTTCTGCCTTTTTACCGGTTTTGGCCTTAAAGGTATCGGTAAGGTCCGCATCAATTCTTTGGAACTTAATTCCTTCATTTTTGGCTTCTAACTGGGATACAAAGGGCTGGTCAATATGATGAGTCAGCATCACTGCATCCATTTTAGCAGCCTTAAACATACCGATATACTGGCTCTGCTGCTTTTCATCCGTCACATAATAAATGACTTTTTCCTTTTTCTCTTCATCAGAAGCATCCGCCTCATCACCGGTTATTACATTTCCCTCTGCATCAAGAACTTCTGCCTGCTCTTTTTCGTCCGCTTCAGCTGCTTCATCGGGATCGATTTTATTTACTTCCAGGCATTCGGGAAGGGTCATGTATTTTCCGTCCAGGTTCTTAAACAGAATGTAATCTGTCATCTTTTCACAGAACTTATCATCCTTCAGACAACCAAACTTGATAAAGGGACTGATATCATCCCAGTATTTTTCATATTCTTCTTTTTCGGTCTTGCACATACCGGCCAGCTTATCCGCAACCTTTTTGGAAATATAGTCGGAAATCTTCTTTACAAAACCGTCATTCTGCAGGGCACTTCTGGATACGTTAAGGGGCAAATCGGGACAATCAATCACGCCCTTAAGAAGCATCAGAAATTCCGGAATCACTTCTTTGATATTATCCGCAATAAACACCTGATTGTTATAAAGCTTAATCACACCTTCAATGGATTCGTATTCCATATTGATTTTGGGGAAATATAAAATACCCTTCAGGTTAAAAGGATAGTCCATATTCAAATGAATCCAGAACAAAGGCTCCTTATAATCCCGGAAAACCTTGCGGTAAAAATCCAGATAATCTTCCCTGCTGCAGTCATTGGGATGCTTCATCCACAAAGGCTGTGTTTCATTCAATAATTCTTCCTTTGCTTCCTCTGCATTTTCCTTGGATAAATAAATCTCTGTAGGCATAAAGGAGCAGTACTTTTTAATGACTTCCTTAGCCTTATATTCATTACAGAATTCCAGTACATCTTCATTGAGGAATAAGGTAATGGTCGTACCAACTTCTTCCTTGTCACCTTCTGACATGGTAAATTCCGTACCGCCGTCACACTCCCAGTGTACCGGAGCAGCGCCTTCCTGATAAGAAAGGGTATCAATATGCACTTCATCCGCTACCATAAATGCAGAATAAAATCCAAGTCCGAAATGACCGATAATCTGGTCATCATTTGTTTTATCTTTATATTTTTCAATAAAATCCGTCGCACCCGAAAAAGCAATCTGATTAATATACTCTTCTACCTCATCGGCGGTCATACCGATACCGTTATCGATAAATTTCAGTGTCTTTTCTTCGGGGTTCACAAGGACCTTGATCTTTGCCTTGTATCCTTCCGGCAAAGTATACTCGCCCATCATATCAAGTTTCTTTAACTTGGTGATTGCATCACAACCGTTAGAGATTAATTCCCTGTAAAAAATATCATGGTCGGAATATAACCATTTCTTAATAATGGGAAATATGTTTTCGCTGTTAATTGATAAACTTCCGTGCTTTTCTGCCACGTTCATCACTCCTTTTTCATTTACTAAAGACAAGTGTAATTCTCTTCAATTTAAAAGTCAAGAAAAAATTAGCACTCATCTTGTTTGAGTGCTAATAATATCCTGAAAACGCCTAAATTACGCGGTTTTCATAATTCTAAAATTTTTATTAACAAGGAATTTACTCCGCAAAATATCTGTCATAAACCACAAAAAAATTGCCTGTCTGCAAGTTATCGTCCTCAGGCAAGGTGACAGACTCCCACAGTTTTTCATTAAACACATAAATTAAGTCTTTGGCAAAGGATTCGTACTCTTCCCCAAACACCTCTTCTTTTCTCTTTTCAACAATCAAAACCTTGTTGGCATCGGTTTCCTCTTTGTCAAAGGTACTGATACACTTGATAATATAATATCCGTCAGAGGTTTCGATAATATCACTGATTTGGCCTGTTTCCAGATTAAATGCAGCTTCTTCGAAGGCTTCTTGGGTTTCCCCCTTTCCGAAGGAAAAGGTTCCCTTGTCTCCCTCGCTGTAATCAAGCACCAGCTGGGTGAAATCTGCCTCCGGCTGTTTCGCCATTAACAATACTTTCCTTGCACGGTTATACGCATCCAGTTTATCCTTTTCGGAATACTCAATCCGCGTACCGGTGCCGTCGTTTGCATATGTCCTGATATAAATCTGCTCAACGGTAATGGTTCTGGCTTCATCATCGCTGATTTCCGGATTGATATCCTTGATAATCTCATGATAAATCTTGTCCGCCAGCGCATATTCCCGATACATGGCTTCCACTTCTTCCAAAGAAATCTGAAGCACTTCCTTTTCGGCATCGTTTAGCGACTCATAATAAGCAATTGCCGCTTCTTTGGCCTTCCCCGATTCCTCCTCATCAAGGCTCACTCCCTGCCGCTTAGCCAACAGGTTCATGCTCTTGATTCTGGCAAGATGGAAAAGGGCATTATCCTTTACATTATTCTCCAGGGAAACATTTCCCAAATCCACATCCCAAATCTGTTCTCCGAAGGTAGTCTCGTACTGACTCTGCATATTCATAAGAACCGTCATGGCCTCTGCCAAAGAACAGGACATGGTTTCTATCCGGAACACTTCATCGTCCCTAAGTCCTGCAGTCAGTACCACTCTTTTAGGCTCTCCCTCAGCTTTGCAGCCGCTAAGAAACAGCAGAGCAAGTAAAACTGCCATAATCATCCTTTTTTTCATAAAATTGATATCCTTTGAATCATTCACCTTAAGTATAAACCTAAGATACCACAACTTCCGCATTACTGCCAGCACCGGTTTTGTGTATCTGGATCCTGTTTGCGATTTTTTCGGAAAGCTCCGGCACATGGGAAATAATGCCGATGAGACGGTCCTTTTCTACCAGGGACTGAAGGGTTATGCACGCCTGCTCTAAGGATTCACTGTCCAAAGAACCAAAGCCTTCATCCACAAATAAGGTTTCCACCCGGATACCGCCGCTTCCTGCCTGCACCACATCGCTCATTCCCAAGGCAAGGGCAAGGGATACCTTAAAGGTTTCCCCACCGGATAAGGTCTTTACGGAGCGGTATTTGCCGGTGTAATAATCAAACACTTCCATTTCCAAATTGTCTTTGCTTCTGCCGTCTACCACTTCGTTTACACGGCGCAGTTCATAACGGCCGGTACTCATCACACGGAGCCTTACATTGGCCGCATTTAAAATCTCGTCAAAATAGGCAGCCAGCACATACTGCTCAAACATAAGCCGCATTTTATTATTGCCGTTTGCGGTATCGTCCAAACGTTTGATTCTGCCGTACTTTTCGGATAACCGGCCGGTAATCTCCAGTTTCTGCTCCAGCGCATTTGCCAGGTTTTCTGCATTTTTCAGGCTGTGGCTTCCTGCCTTTTCCCGCAAAAGAAGCTCTGCCTTACTGTCCTTCTTCTTTTGCAGATTATCCCGCATTTCATCCAGTAAAACAGGCTTTCTGTCCCCGGTTTGTTCCGTCAGCTGGCGGAGAGATACTTCATTTTCCTGTACCTGCGTCTGATAATCCTGCAACACATCCTGCATTTTTCGGATTTCCTGCTCCGTTTTGAAGGCTGCTTTATACTCTTCCTCAGTGGAAAAAGCAGCTGTCCGCTTTTCTTTAAACTGTAACAAAAGTCCTGCTGCTTCCTGCCGGTAGGTTTCCGCTTCTTTTTTCCGCTCTTCCAGGGCAGACTTTACATGGGTAATGGAAACCAAAAGGGCCTCATAAGCCTTTAATTCCTGCTCAAACAGGGTCTTTTCATGGGTATCTGCATAATCGGCCACGAACCCATCCCGGTCTGCCTCCTGCCTGCGGCATTCCTCAAATTCTTCCCGGCACTGAAGCAGTTTTTGCACATTCGCTTCCAGTTTTTGCTTTTCTAAAATAGCTTCTCCGTGCATCTGCATGCACCACTGCCTGCTTTCTTCAAAAAGAGCCTTTTTTTCTTCAATTAACTGCTCTGTAATCATTTCATTTTCAATGGCCGCCTTCTTGGGATGGTGGGAACTGCCGCAAACAGGACATTCCATTCCTTCTTCCAGGTCTGCTGCAAGAATTCCTGCAATCTGAAGACGATAACCGCGCTCTGTCCGCTCGTATTCTTCCTTCGCCAGTGCCTGCTTCTTCTCCGCTTCCAGATAAGCCTCCCGGACCTTCAAAAGATGCGCTTCCTGTTGTTCCTTTAAGGCCTGTGCCTCTGACAGCCGGCTTTCCGAAAGACTCATTTTTTCCTTTAATTCATAGGCATCTTTCAGGGTCTTTTGCAGTTCAAAAAACCGTGCCCCTTCTTCCTTTTTAGGGGACAGGCGTCCCAACTCAAGCTCTGCCTCTTTCTGTTTTTGACAGGCTGTTTCCGCTACAGAAGCAATTTGCTTCCACTTTTCTTCAAACACCGATACTTCTCGGGCAGACAATGCCTTTAAAAGCTCTTTCTCAAATAAGCACATTTCCGCTTTCCGGGCGGTCAGCAAAAGTCTTTTTGCCTCCAGCTCCTCCCGCTGCCTAAGCAGGCGGTTGATATGCTCCCCTTCTGCAATTTGTGCGGTCAACTTTTCTATGCCGGCTTCCGTTTCCGCTATTTCCAAAGACAGGGAATTGCTTTGTTTCAGAATCCGCTCCCGTACCTGCTCTAAAAATGCAAGAATTCCTTCATAATGATAATTTCCGTCTTCCGTCAGCGCGGCCCAAGCCTGCGCATCTTCTTCATCCGGCACAAAAAGCGCCACATCCTCTTCCATTTTGTGACGGTACTCCATGACTTCCGCATACAGTTTTCCGGACATGGCACGTAATTGTCCCGCCATTCTGTCATAAATTTCCGTATCAAAAATTTCCCTGAATATTTTGGACTTTTCAGAGGAAGTTGCTGTAAGGAGCCTCGCAAATTCCCCCTGGGCAATCATGGAAAGTTGCTTAAACTGCCTGAAATCCAGGCGCAAAAGTTCCTGAATCTTTCGGGTAACCTCACTTGCTCCCTCCACCTTACTTCCATCCGGAAAGGTCAGAACGGCACGTTCCTTTTCCTTGGTAAATTCCTCCGTGCCTGTTTTCCTCTTTTTGGGTCTTAAATACTCAGGATTGCGGTAAATATGATAGGTCTGCGTCCCGTGCTGCATAAAAAGCTCCACATAGGTAAGCATATCACTTCCAGCGAAATCACTGCGGACAGAATTCTTTTCTCTTCTGTCGCCGCTCATATTTCCGTACAACGCATAGGTAATGGCATCAAAAATAGTTGTCTTTCCCGCACCGGTAGCACCGGTAATCAAAAAAAGCCCCCGTTCCTGTAATTTGCTAAAATCAATTTCCTGCTTTTCTTTATATGGTCCCCAACCACATAAAATCAGTTTCTGCGGTTTCATGTATCTTCTTCCTTCATCCTTCTATGGGGTGCTGACGCATCCTCCCTGCCGGCATCTGACCGGTCCGTTAAAGTGCTTTTACAATCTGTTCCATAACCTTTTGCTCTTCATCCGTCATGGACTCGCCTCTGACCAATGTATAAAACTCCTCAAAAAGAACCAGAGGGTCCTTCTTTTGAATCATCTTACGGCTAACCCCCGCAGTGGCTTCCGGTGAAAAATCTTCCTTCACAATCTGCATCATATTCGGGTAAACACTGCGCAGCGTTCCCATGGGGTCAATCAGCTCTTCCCGGTCTGTCAGAATCGCCTGGATATAATCATCCCTCTCTGCCCCCTCAAGCAGGGCATTTTCCATAATTTCACTAAGCGTTCCCTTTACCTTCCGCATTTCACGTCTGGGACGCAGCGGGCAGGTTTCCACCTTGGCAAGACCTTTTTCATCCAGTTCTACCAGATACACGGACTTCGTCTGCATGGTTTCCCCGAAGGAATACTTTAAGGGAGAGCCTGCGTAATAGATGGGCTTTTCCCCGATTTGCTGGGGCTTGTGGATATGCCCGAGAGCCACATAATCAAAGCCCTGAAAGGTACTTGCATCCACCTGGTCCAGGCCGCCTACATGAACCGTGGTTTCACTGTCGGACAGCTCCGGTTCCCTGCCGGCATCTGTTACAAAATAATGGGTAAGTAATACCCTTCTTCCATCCTTCTTTGCTTCGGCACGTTTCCCTTCATAGGTTTCCAAAAGCCGTTCCACTGCTTCCTGACTGGTTGATGCATCTGCCTGAGCAGGCTTTATAAAGGGCAACAGTACAAACTCCACCTCTCCCCATTCATCCTCCTGGGAAAAGACCGGCAATACCCCCTTATAAACACCGCCGATGAAGATATCCTCTTTGGCGAAAACCGCCTCCCCGAAGCTGATACGCTCTGCCGAGTCATGGTTTCCGCTAATCATATAAACCTTGATATTCTTTTCTGCCAGGGCAGTCAAAAAATCATTCAGCAAAAGGACCGCTTCCCCCGAAGGAATGGCCCTGTCATAAATATCGCCTGCCAGCAAAACGGCATCCGCCTGCCGCTCCGTGGCCAGCAACAAAATTTGCTCTAATATAAACCGTTGGTCCTCAATCATGGAAAAATCATTGACTATTTTTCCGATGTGTAAGTCCGATGTGTGTAAAAATCTCATAACCTCTCACCTGTTTTGGTAAACCATGCTTCTCCGTTGGTAAGGATGTAATCCTCGCCCGACAAAATCGCCCGGCAATAATCCTGAATGCTGCTAAGCCTGCGCTTAAATGCCACACCGCCGCCAAACAATCTGACGCTGTGCACATCCGAGCCGGCTGTCATGGGCAGTTTATGCTTGTGGCAATAGTCAATTGCCATATCATCCCATTTGGGCTCATTATGACTCATACTTAAGGAGCTTGAATGGGTGGCATTGATCCCCTCAGCCCCGTCACAATCCTCGGGATAAAGGCAAACCTTGGGAATATAGACCTCTTCCCTAAAAGGATGGGCCTGAATCACCATACCCCCGGCTTTATGAATCATCCGGTACTGCTCTTTTACGGTTGCATTCTTAATCTTCGGATGGTTGATTAACCATTCCTTGTCCACGCCGTAAATTAAAAACTCCGCGCCGTTATAATTTGCCTCATAACCGAAAAAGACGTCCAGATCGTTTTCGTCGCCCCATGCCTTTGCATGCTCATAACCTCTGCAAAATTCCGTAATCCACTCCTCCCAGGACAGAGCCGGATGGATACAGTTATTGCCGTACCAGCTGTGGTCCGTCACGATGATTCCGGTATAGCCGGCCTCTTTGCAGGCCCTGGCCATTTCCGCACCGGTGCTGCGGGCGCACTTACTGCTTTCGCATGTGTGCAAATGGGTTTCGTATAAATATGGATAATCTGATATTTTCATTCGTATTCCTCTTTTTTTGACATATTCCTACCCTTTAAATTTACTATAAAAAAGGCTTTTCCGTCAACTAGAGACTGTTTTCCATCTTGGCCCTCATCCCCAGCAGAATCTTCTTTTCCAGACGGCTTACCTGCACCTGGCTGATTCCTAAAATTCCCGCCACTTCCGTCTGTGTTTTGTTCTGATAATAGCGCAAAATTATAAGATTTTTTTCCTTCTCCGGCAAGTCCGAAAGGAGCTTTTCAACCACCAGATGATTTAATAATTTATCCTGCTCACTTTCCTTTTCATCCGCCAGCTGGTCCACCAGTAAAATCTCATTCCCGTCATTTTGATACACACAGCGGTATATGGATTCCACCTGCACGCCGGCTTCCATCGCCATTACCACCTCTTCTTTGGAAAGCATGGTTTCCTTGGCCACCTCTTCTAAGGAGGGCTCCCTGTTATACTTCATCCCCAGACGCTCCCTGGCATAGCGGATGCGCATTCCGTTTTCCTTAAGGCTCCTTGAAACCTTAACCATACCGTCATCTCGGATGAAGCGTTTCATTTCCCCCGCAATCAAAGGTACCGCATAAGTAGAAAATTTCACGTCAAAAGAAACGTTAAATTTATCAACTGCTTTCATTAGTCCGATGACGCCGATTTGAAACAAATCCTCCACCTCATACCCCCTTCCCACAAAGCGTTTCACAATATGATGCACCAAGCCCAAATTTTCCTCTATCAGTACTTCTCTTGCTTCCTTTTCTCCTGCCTGTGCCCGCTGAATCAGTACTGCAAGATCTGTCATAGGCTAATCCTCGTCTAAAATCCATGAGGAGGTTCCCAATTTCTTTTTCATAAATACACTGGTTCCCATGCCGGGCTCTGATATCACTTCCAAATCATCCATAAAAGCTTCCATAAAAGCAAATCCCATGCCCGAACGGTCCATCTCCGGTTTGGTGGTAAATAAAGGCTCCATGGCCCTTTTGATATTTTCGATTCCCTTGCCTTCGTCCGTCACTTCCACATGCAGTACATCGCCCAAAATGGTGCACTTTAAAAAGACCTTATCCTCCGACGCATCAAGCTCCTTCTTTTCCTCCCCGTCATATCCGTGAATGATTGCATTGGTAACCGCTTCGGAAACCGCGGTTTTGATATCCGCAAGCTCCTCCAGGGTCGGATTTAAAGGCATCACAAATGCAGAAACCGCAATTCTGGCAAAAGCTTCGTTTTCCGATACCGCATTAAAAATCAGTTGCATTTCATTCTGCATGGTTCTTCTTTTGGTGCTGTTTAGCTGTCTTACTTTTTCTATTTCCATTTTTCCAATCCTTTCTTTTAAATGCTCTATTCCATAATTTCGATTACTTTATGTAGGCCGCATAACATCAGCGTCTTTTTAATCCTGCTGTCGGCATTTACCGCAAACACCTTACCGCCGAAGTAGGCGATTTTCTTGTACCGTCCTATGATAATTCCGATGCCGGAGCTATCCATAAATGTGGTATCTTCAAAATCAAAGACCACATTCCCCACCCCCTCCTTTAGGATAAAAGCATCTGCCGTCTTGCTGATATAAACCGAGTTATGATGGTCTATTTCTTCCGGCATCTTTATCATCAGGTAATTGTCAATCACTTTAAATTCCGTCTCCATAACGACTCCTTTCTGTTTCCCGCATTTTCTTTCTTTTGAAAAAAAGAAAGAGAACATAGTAATATGCTCTCTTTCGTAAAATTGCTTTGATTTATTTGTTTAATTCTGGTTGTTGATTTCTGCCAGATGTGTTTCGGCATCTCTGGCTTTCTGGGTATCCGGGAACTCATCCATAACCTTGGCATAAATCTCCTTGGCCATATCTTCATTACCCATTCTGCGATAAGAATTACCCAGGTAAAAAAGTGCATCTCCGTTGGTTGTATTATAGCGGTATGCTCTCTCCAAATTAGGAACTGCGCTTTCATAATCCTCGCTCTTGTAGCTGTCATAGCCGATATCATAATAATGATTTGCCAGTTTCTCTCCTACAAGTAAAAGGAAATTCTCCTTCAAGGTAACAAAGGATGCCGTATCATTCATTTCTTCGCCCTCTTGGGGTTCTAAAGCTTCCATATATCCGGCTACGGCTTCAATATCATCGGGATTTGTCAGATATGAATTCACCGCCATCATCAGGCCGTCCGTGGCACGGAGATTGCCGTCCGTTCCCTGATAAGAGGTCAGTTCCTCATTTAAGCGCTTGTTTTCTTCGGTCATACTCTGGATTTTCTGTTGCAGTTCATCAATGGTTGCGGTCTTTACATCAGACTGCTCACTGACTACACGAAGCTCGGCATTCATATCTGCCTTCGCCTCCTGGATTTTGGCCGGCAAAATCAGGAAAAATGCAATTGCCAAACCGATAATGGCACCGATTCCAAGATTAAGCAGTGAGGAAACACCCTTCTTCTCTCTTACGTGCATGGGCTGAATGATGGTTTCATTTCCGCTCTGATATCTGATAATATCATCAGATGCACTTTTCTTCTTGGTCAGATTTTTCGCCGCTTCCTCCGGCATCAGCATATGCTCTACTTCTTTTAAGTAGCGGAGTGTGGTGGTATTGTTTGCATCAATCTGACTGCACTTAATGAGTTCTTTCCTTGCCTTCTCCCACTCTTCAATATTGATATAAAGAAGTGCCAAAAGCTGATGGGCCTTGACATACTTGGGATTATAGGAAAGTACCTTTTTTAACTGGATAACCGCCAAATCCTGGCTATCCTGATAACAATAAAGAAGTGCCTGATTGTACTTCTTAATGGTCTGGTTAATCGCATCCAGTCTGGACTGATTGGTCTGGATCATATCAATATAATCATCCGCGATATTTTTCTTGGGACGTAAGTTCTTACTGATAACCCATTCACTAAGAGCGGATACGGTTTCACCCATTTCAAAATAAACAAGACCCAAAAGGTTTCTTGCTTCGATATTATTCTTATTAAATTTCAGACTCTGTTTCAGGCTCACAATGGCTCCTGACAGATCTCTCACCGATGCCTTGTCAAGACCGTCATTATAAAAACGGTTGGACATAGCTATCACCCTTTTATAAAGGGCTACGTCTACACCGCAGCTTGTACAAAAATCATGCTCTGACAAACGGCATCCACAATTATAACAAACCATGCCGTTCTCCTATTCTTCGCTCTCTTTCGCTGCCTTCTCAACAATCTTAATCAATATATCAGCCATATCCGTCAAATCTTCGTTATAAATGGCTTCCTCAGCATCCTCTACCTCAAGGCTGGGATGGAATTTCTTTAATTCTTCTTCAAAATCAATCATCCGGTTTACTCCTCATCAGGGCTTTTAACTGCCCAATTAAATATAATGACCCGGCAATATATATTTCATCAGCTTCCTGTTTCTCAGATACCAAACACTGATATGCATCTTCGGCACTTTCATGGAAGCTTAGGTCTACCTGATTATACTGCCTCCAAATTTCTCGTAACGTATCAAGCGAAGCACTTCTGTCGGATTCAAGGACCGTCACGGCCACCCGGTCAAACAACTGTGATTTCACAATCTTGTCAATCATCCCGCGGTATTGCTTATCCGCTACCACGCCAAATAACAGGCTTCTTGTGCCTGTACATCTGCTTGCCTTCACCGTTTGTAAAAATGCTTCTATTCCATCTTCATTGTGGGCACCGTCCAAAAAGACGCCCGGGAACACTTCTTCCATGCGTCCCGGCCAATATGCCCGAACCAGTCCTTCCTTCACCGCCTCCGGCGTAATCTGCCCGTCCGCGCCCATAAGCACGTGTGCAGCCGCAACTGCCAGGGATGCATTTTCCGTTTGGTAAAGCGCCCTGGTGGCGAGAATAAGACTATCATATTTATAATAACCAGTATGTAAGGAAAAATCAATGGTTTTATTTCCAATATTCACATTCAAAATATTAGCATTTTTGATAATAACTGTCTGACTTTTCGTTTTTTCGGCAGCCTTTTGCAAAACTTCCGTGGTCTCCGGACGCTTGTCAAAAAATACCACCGGCACGCTACTCTTAATGATACCGGCCTTTTCGCCCGCAATTTCTGCAAGGGTATCCCCCAGATACTGCATATGGTCAAAACCGATTTCCGTAATAATACAAATGGCAGGATTTTTTATACTGTTAGTGGCATCCAGCCTGCCGCCGAGTCCCGTCTCAAGGATGATATAATCCGGCTGCTTTTCCCCGAAATACACCATCGCCATCAAAAACACAAATTCAAAAAAGGAAGGATGCTTATCTGCAAATTCCGGTCTGTGACACACTTCCTTTACCTGTTCAAAAATGCGGACAAAGTCTTCTTTTGAAATCATTTCACTGCCCAGCATGATTCTCTCCCTGATGGAAACCAAATGGGGAGAAGTAAACATGCCTACGGTGCGTCCGCTTTGTTCCAAAACAGCACGCAAATAAGCACAAACGGAACCTTTTCCGTTTGTGCCTGCGATATGAATCACTTTGCTTGTGACATTGCCGCCTGTTACTTCGTCAAGCAGCCTGCCTGTATCCTCAAGTGTATGCTTTCCGGCAAACTTGGGGATGTCGAGAATATACTGTGTAGCTTCTTTAAAAGTTGTCATAAAAAGCCCTTTTCGTTTTATTTCTTAAGCTGGGCAAGTCTTTCCTTTACCTGCTCCATCATCTGGGTGTATTTTTCAAGCTTCGCTCTTTCTTCAGCTACCTTTGCTTCGGGCGCCTTGGACATGAACTTTTCGTTGTTTAACATGCCGTTTACACGGGCAAGCTCACCCTGCAGTTTCTTTTCTTCTTTTTCAAGACGTTCAATTTCCTGGGAAAGGTCAACCAGTTCCGCAAAAGGAATATAAAGGGTTGCATTTGCAATCACTACGGAAACCGCATCCTCTGCAATACCTGCTTTATCCTTCTGAATCATAACTTCGGAAGCATAAGCAAGGGAAGCAAAGAACAATTTACCTTCCGTGAACGCATTGATAATGTCTTCGTTTTCGCTTACAACGTAAACCAAAGCCTTACGGCTGGGCGCAACGTTCATTTCGGTACGTACGTTACGGATACCTCTAACCGCTTCCTTGATGATTTCGATGTCTTTTTCTTCTTTTTCGAAGTTCCACTCTTCTTTGTACTCAGGCCATTTGGAAATCATGATGGATTCCTCTTCGGACTGGAGTGTACAGAAGATTTCTTCGGTAATGAAAGGCATATAAGGATGAAGGAGCTTTAATGCATCGATTAATACGGTCTTTAAGGTCCAAAGAGCCGCGTCCTTGCTTGCCTGATTGTCGGAATTATAAAGACGGGGTTTTACCATCTCAATATACCAGTCACAGAATTCATCCCAGATAAAGTCATAAACCTTCTGAACCGCAATACCAAGCTCGAAGCTGTCCATATTGTCGGTTACATCCTTTGCCAGGGTGTTTAACTTGGAAAGAATCCACTTGTCAACAGGCTCAAGTGCAGGATTTTCTACATGAAGACCTGCCTCAGGCATATTCATCATAATGAAACGGGAAGCGTTCCAAATCTTATTTGCAAAGTTTCTGCTTGCTTCTACTCTTTCGTAATAGAAACGCATATCATTACCGGGTGCATTACCGGTAATCAGGGTAAGACGAAGTGCGTCAGCACCGTACTGTTCAATAATTTCAAGAGGGTCAATACCGTTTCCTAAGGACTTACTCATCTTACGTCCCTGGGAGTCTCTTACAAGGCCGTGGAAAAGTACGGTCTTGAAGGGTCTTTCGCCCATCTGCTCAAAGCCTGAGAAGATCATACGGATTACCCAGAAGAAGATAATATCGTATCCGGTAACAAGTACGTCTGTAGGATAGAAATATTTAAGGTCTTCTGTCATTTCCGGCCATCCTAAGGTTGAGAAAGGCCAAAGCGCTGAGGAGAACCAGGTATCTAAGGTATCGGGATCCTGCTCTAAATGGGTAGAACCGCACTTAGGACATTTTTCGGGTGCTTCTCCTGCAACCACGATTTCACCACAGGAGCAATAATAAGCGGGAATTCTGTGTCCCCACCACAGCTGTCTACTAATACACCAGTCACGAATATTGTCAGTCCAGTTAAAGTAGGTCTTTTCCATACGCTTAGGAATCAGCTGGATATCGCCGGTCTTAACTGCTTCTACGGCAGGTTTAATGAGTTCATCCATCTTTACGAACCACTGCTGTTTAATCATGGGCTCGATGGTTGTCTTACATCTGTCATGGGTACCTACATTGTGGGAATAGTCTTCAATGCGTACTAAAAGGCCCATTTCATCCAGTTCTTTTACGATTGCTTTTCTTGCTTCATAACGGTCCATTCCGCAGAACTTACCGCCGTTTGCATTGATGGTTGCATCATCGTTCATAATATTGATTTCAGGTAAGTTATGACGCTTGCCAACCTCAAAGTCGTTAGGGTCGTGAGCAGGGGTAATCTTAACAACACCTGTACCGAATTCCATATCTACATAAGAATCTGCTACGATAGGGATTTCCCTGTTTACGATGGGAAGCATTAACTTCTTACCGATAATGTCTTTGTATCTGTCATCCTCAGGATTTACTGCAACTGCGGTATCACCAAGCATGGTTTCCGGTCTGGTGGTTGCAAACTCTAAGAAACGGGTGGTGCTGATGGTGCCGTCATCTTCCATCAAAGGATATTTAATATGCCAGAAATGACCTGCCTGTTCCTGATATTCTACTTCCGCATCGGAAATGGAGGTATTACAAACAGGACACCAGTTGATAATTCTTGCGCCCTTGTAAATATATCCTTTTTCATGCATCTTTACGAATACTTCGGTAACTGCTCTGTTACAGCCTTCATCCATAGTGAAACGCTCTCTGTCCCAATCGCAGGAAGAACCCAATTTCTTCAGCTGGGAAATAATACGTCCGCCGTACTCCTTCTTCCACTCCCAAGCACGCTCTAAGAACTTTTCACGGCCAAGCTCCCACTTGTCGATGCCTTCTTCTTTT
>JAFZDQ010000075.1 GCA_017561085.1 Lachnospiraceae bacterium | reverse complement strand
TAATATCGGACCGGGACTTGCGGCAGTAGGACCCATGTCAAATTTTTCAGTGTATTCCGATTGGGCACAGGTACTTTTGTCAGTAGTTATGTTAACGGGAAGATTAGAGATATTCCCGATGCTTTTGTTGTTCGCCAGATCCTCTCATGAATAAAGTAAGAAGCGGATATTGCTGTTTCGGTCATTTGTCTACGGATCATGGTTTTGTGGGCACTTAGATGGTGCAAGCTGGGAGCGATGATATGGTATCAATCGCTCCCTTCCTGTTTCATAAATTAAATTGTATTTAAAACGGAAATAACGTAGTCAGAACTAAGCTGTAGTGCCGTTGCAATTTCCTGCGGAGTTTTATGTTGGCAGTGTAATTTAAGGATACGCACTTCATTAGAGGCTTTTTCTTGTAGGATTTTAGTATCCTCTTTGATTTTTTCAATATCTTCTTTGGCTTTTTCGACCGCTGTCTTGGCTTCGGCTAATTCAGCCCGGACAGCTACAACCTCCTCCTGCAGTTCAGCGACCATGAGGCGTTCCATATTTTTATCCATAATATAAAGTTCTTGCGATAACATAGTAATTAACTCCTTAGGCGATTGGGCAAAATCTGCAATTTCCTGATAAATTGAAATAAAATGCGGAAAAGTTTCGATTAGTGAGTGAATAATTTCCGGCTCCGTACAGCTTAAAAAGGTAAGCCATGCATCTAATTCTGTACTATCTTTGGTAACATTATGTATGATGGAATGAAAACTGTCAAGGCAGATAAATATATCTTCATGCAGCCCGGAATTATCAGGAAAGATACCGGTGTTAAAGGTTGGCTTACGTCTATGAATATATTTGTTTTTGCAGGTATGAAATTCTTTAGGGCTTTTTTCTATCATGATGATGTCTGCAACGTAGCAGTCTGCTCGTGCAAGAGGAAAATTGTAACCGATTTTCTGCATCTCCACGTTAGCAAAGGAATTATCATCCATTTGTATCAGAATATCCATAACCACAAAGCTGGCGTTTTCGGTCATTTGTGTACCTTCTCTGGGCATAATGCGGATAATTCTTACAGTGCGGTCGAGAATGGAAGAAAGCAGTCCCTCCAGACGATGAATCCCTTGCTTGGTTTCAGGATTAAATATCTTGCGAAATACTGTATCATAGGTGATTTTGATCCCCTGTTTACCTACGCAGAAATTCACAAATTCCTGTCGCATAGTAAGCGGAAGGGATAAATAATCTTTCCACAAGGAAGGTGTATTTTGGAGTTTAGCTTCAACGGCTTCCTGGGATGCAAAATTGGGTAAGGGTAGTGCCCGGGATGCAAGATTACCCGGTAAAAGATGCGTGTTTTGAGAAATAGAGAGTCCTCCTATAGATGTGAATGCTTTCAAGGGATAAGGATTGAATAAATAGAAATGTAAGAAAGTAGATTCAATCAAGAACCTTTGAAAAATAGAATTGTTACACGGACAGTGTAACAGAGAAAAAATGATATGACAAGATATAAGATAGCGAAAGTTGATATAGGAAAAAGTTGATATAGAAAAAGCTGTTGCAGAACGCAGCAGCTTACTTTAGTTTCCGGAAAATGCTATTTATGATTGAGACCCTTCGCCACAGCCATGATAGTATCAAGCTGCGTGGAGTCCATCTTTTTCAATTCTTCTAAAATTTCATTGACCTTAACCGGGCTTGAAACTTCTGTATCGAAAAATTCTTTTGGTGTAATCTTCAGGTATTCGCAAATGTAAAAAAACAAACGCATAGACGGAAGTGTATGATGATTTTCAATACGGTTGATGTAGCTGCTGTTCTGACCAAGGGACAGACTCATTTCTCTGGCAGATACATTCTTTTGCAAACGAAGGGAAGAAAGCCTGTCAGCAAAAAAGTCATCATAGATAAATACGTCATACATAGAGAATACCTCCTTTTTAGGTTATTATATGACATATTTCGGCATTGGTAAGATTTGGTAAATGATAAAAAGTTTGACGCAAGTCATAATATGACTTATAATGTGTGAGGTGAGATATAGAAGTAATACATAAAAAAGTGTTTCCGTTGCCGATGTTGCTGACACCTTGCTATCTCCTTTTTTGTTTCTCACTACAATATATACTATATAAGGAGATTAAATTACTATAGATAAAATATCGGCAACGGCAACATAGGTATAAGGTAAAAAACAAGAAAATAAAGAAATTCAAACTTAAATTCAAGGAGGATTGTTTTATGAAAAACTTAATGCGGAGAGTTTCTATTGTAGCAGTACTTATTAGCTTACTTATGGTATCACTAACAGGTTGTTCTTCAACAACAACAGTAGAAGAAACAAAAGTTTCTGAAACAGTTGAACCTAAAGAAGAAGTAGTAGAAGTGGAAGTAGCAGAAGCAGAGGCTGAACCTGACCCTACGGCAGAACCTACACCTGAACCTACACCTATTGTATACGAAGGTATCGATATGGAATCACAATTACCTGGAGTAGAATGGATATTAACATTTAAAGACATTATATTAGAACCTAAGATTGTGGTTTTTAGTGATGAAACAGGAAAAAAACAAATCATTGAAAAAGGTGATGTAGTGTACTTTAATCCTGATGTAGACTTACTTGCAGTATATTTACCTGAAGGAGCAATATTTCCTATAGATAGAGCTAGAGCCCTTCCTGGACGGAAATGGGTAGACGAATCAGTTGATTATGTTATTTTTGAATTGGAACCCGTAAAAACAAGGGAATTAGGAAATACAACTGATGCTGCTATATATGTAGAATTCAATGGAGAAGAATATGAGCTTCCGTTTGAGCTTGTACTTGAAGAGTAAGTTGTAAAAGAAACAGGTTTGGTTTCGAAGAGGTTATTGACAATGTCAGTAGCCTCTTTTTCTATTTTTTATCCAATAAACAAATTTATATATAATTAATCGGTGGCATAAATAGGCTGCACCGACGACGGATATTTTCCTCCTAAATTCATTTTCGGCACTTTTTCCAATTGCCGGTAAGTATCATTCATGCTATAGTAACTTCATCGGGATGAGACGTTCTGTCTCATCCCGGAAATTTCAAATATCATTCGGTATTCTATCGGGCAAATCGCCCCAAATTTCAAACAAGCATTTTTAACAACAACTAAATGATTGTGGTAATGACAGGGAAGGTTTGCTATAATAAGGTATCCCCAATCCCTGTGATTACGGAAATCTTTCTGCGTATGCAGGGAAAGCGAGGAACAGTGAAGTACCAAGAGAAAAATTATCTGGGGCGGAGCATGGAAACCGCCGACGTAAAGGCGCAGTACGATACCTACGCCAAAAGAATTATCAGTGACAGGACGATTCTTTCCTGGATAGTAGGGTATACCATTGAGGAACTGAAAGGTTACAGTATAGAGGAAATCCGTGATTGTATCGAAGGAGAGCCGGAGGTGGCGGTGACGCCGGTTTATCCGGGGAGCAGAGCATGTAAAGATGGTGAATTCGCAACAGTTTCATCCGACAGAAAATATTACACCGACGCGGTTACAGGCCTTTCCACGGAAGACAACATACCAAATGAAGGCAAGATTACCTATGATGTGCGCTTTTTTCTGCGGATACCATCCGGCGAAAAAATCAAGATCATCGTCAACATTGAATTACAGAAGGACTTTTATCCGGGCTATGACCTGGTGACGCGGGCACTGTTTTATTGTGCCAGAATGCTTTCTGCCCAGCTGGATACAGAGTTTACCGCCGACAATTATGATGACATCAAGAAGGTATATTCCATTTGGATTTGCATGAATACGCCGGATTATCTTGCAGATACTATCACAAACTATAGCATCAAACTGGAAAGCATCGTAGGCGAAACGAAAGGAAATCCCAGATATGATTTGATGTCGGCAGTGATGATATATCTAAATGGTGAAAGTTACATAAAGAAGGAATCACCGCTTCACGGTCTTCTGGGAACCATTTTCTCAGAGGATTTAAGCTACAGCGAAAAGGAAACTATATTAAACGAGGACTATCAGATAGAAACCACCAAAACCGTAAAGGAGGGAATGAGCAGGATGTGTAATTTAAGTGATGCAATTGAAGAACGCGGCATTAGGAAGGGTATTGAACAGGGGATAGTGAAAGGTCTTGAACGTGGAGAAGTGAATAAATTAATCGAACAGATTTGCCGTAAGATGCAGAAAAACAAGGATGTTGCCACCATTGCGGAGGAACTGGAGGAAGAGCCCGCTGTTATCCAAAGAATTTATGATGTGGCTTTAAAAGTAGCGCCTGATTATGACAAGCAAAAAATTAGTGAACTATTCAACGTGTCATATAAACAATGAATATTAAATTTTGAAGTTATTTCATAAGCAGAATTTTCAAATAAAACTAAAACCCCGTACTATAATTCATAAGGAGCCCTTTGAAAAACGTCGGTGCTTAGCGAGGTTTCCTCGAGCTTAGCAGCCGTTACGTTTTTCATAGAGCGAAAGCGTGGCGACGCCGAATTATAGTACGGGGTTATTCATTCATTTGAGAAATTAATTAGTATTTCATAGCCTCTTCTTCGCCGTTCATTACGCGCAGTGCGCCCTGAACCAGTGCGAGAAGTTCATCTTCACCGGGATATACAGTGAAAGGAGCGATGAATTCAGCTCTTTCCTTAAGGCTTGCTACGATACCCTTATCGTAAGCAATACCGCCTGTTACAACGATGGCATCTACTTTACCGTTCAGTACACATGCCATGGAACCGATATCCTTAGCTACCTGCATAACGAATGCTGCACGTGCTTCGATTGCCTTAGCATCGCCTTCATCAGCCAGTTTTTCTACATCACGCATGTCGTTGGTTCCGAGGTAAGCATTGAAGCCACCGCCGCCAACGAGTTTCTTGTACACTTCTTTTTCGGTATATTTACCGGAGAAGCACATCTTAACAAGTGCACCGGAGGGTACGCTTCCTGCTCTTTCGGGAGAGAAAGCACCGTCGCCGTCTAATGCGTTAAATACATCGATAATACGTCCGTTTTCATGAGCACCTACGGAAACACCGCCACCCATGTGAACAACGATTAAGTTAAGGGAATCATATGCAACGCCGTTTTCCTTAGCGTAACGCTTTGCAACTGCCTTCTGGTTCAGTGCATGGAATACACTGGTACGGGGAAGTTCAGGAACGCCGGAATATCTTGCGATGGGGATTAATTCATCAACAACTACGGGGTCAACGATGAAAGAAGGAACACCGATGGAATCACCGATTTCTCTTGCAAGGATACCGCCTAAGTTGGAAGCGTGCTGTCCCTGTCTGCCAATTTTTAGGTCTTCTAAAAGTTCATCGCTTACAGCATAGGTACCGCCGGGAATGGGTTTTAACATACCGCCGCGGCCTACGATTACCTGTAGGGAATTGATGTCGAAATCTTTCTTTGCAAGTAAGTCAACGATAATCTGCTTACGGAAATCTTTCTGGTCTACGATGGAAGCGTACTGGGAGATTTCTTCGGTAGAATGACGCAGGGTTTCTTCGAATAATAAGGTTTCATCTTCAAATACACCGATTTTGGTGGAAGTGGAACCGGGATTGATAATTAAGCTCTTAATAGACATAATCATTTTCCTTTCTGAACGATAACTTAAGTTCTATAAATTAGTTCATTTTCTTCATTTCTTCTGCAACAACAGCTGCAAGTGCAATAGAGTTCACCTTGGTTTCGAAGGTGTCGGAACGGGAGGTTAAGATAACGGGAACCTTGGTTCCGGTTAAGATACAGCCGTTCTTTACGCCGGGAACGGTATGAACAAGTGCTTTGTATACCAGATTACCTGCGTGGATATCAGGGAAAAGGAGAATATCAGCATCCCCCTGAATCTTACGGTCGGTAGCGCCTTTGTGAAGTGCTGCTTCGGGATCGATGGCAAGGTCTAAAGAAAGAGGACCGTCTACGATACAGTCGGTAATCTGACCTTCCGCATTCATCTTGGTAAGTTCAGCAGCTTCTACGGTATTGGGCATCTTGGGGTTAACAACTTCTACAGCTGCAAGGGGAGCAACCTTAGGGCAGTCAACGCCGCAAGCCTTTGCTACGGGAACGGTATTGTTAATGATGTTTACTTTATCTTCTAATGTAGGATATGTAATAAATGCAACGTCTGTTAAGAACAGAAGGTTTTCTGCATTAGGGATATCAAAAACAGCAACGTGGGAAAGGGGTTTGCCGGTACGCAGACCTACCTCTTTGTCAAGGACGCTCTTTAAGAAGTTTTTGGTATCAACAAGTCCCTTCATGTACATGTCAGCCTTGCCGTCATGCGCTAATTTAACAGCGATTAAGGAAGCCTGAACCATGTCGGGTTCATGGATGATTTCGTAGCCGGTTAAGTCCATATCGATGGAAGCAGCCACTTCTTTGATTTTTTCTTCGTCACCAACTAAGATGGCGTTAGCAATGTTTCTTTCTTTTGCTGCTTTAACAGCCTCTAAAACGGCGGAGTCCTGTGCTACTGCGATAGAAACAGTTTTCATGCCACAGGTGCCGACTTTAGAAATAATACTATCAAATCCTTTGCTCATTTGTTTGCACCTCTTATTTTATTATATTTTAAAAATTGTTAAATTTATAACACAAAGAAAATCATATCACATTTGAAGAAAAATAGCAATCGTGTTATTTGGTAAATACGAAGGATTCCAGCTCAAAAAGTGCACGGTTTGCAAACATTTCCGCAAACTCATCATGTACCTTATCCTTGGCAATCAGATATACCGCATGACGGCCTGTGACATTCTTCACGGTAGCTCTGCAAACGGTAGAATCAATCTTCACATCACATACACCGATTTCTTCGCCGTCTTTGTAGTCGTCGATAACGATGGAGATGTGGCAGTTACAGCCAAGGCTTCTGAGTTTGGCTACAAACTGCATGGTTTTGCTGGAGTAATCTTCACCGAAATCATAGTATTTATAACCGATTACGGTGCCGTCTTTGATATTGGTAATGAAACGTTCGAATTCGTTTCTTTCGGTAATAAATGCTTCGCCGGTGAGAACGCAGGCAATATCCGCGGGAGTCACCTTGTAAGGATTTAAAGCATCTTCAAATCCGAGACAGGTCATTTCTACCTGGGGAATGGTGCCGTCTTCTAAAATTTCAATCTTTTCCACGCAGCCCCTTCTGGAGAAAATGGTGCCGTTGGTCATACGGTGATAGAAGATGTACCACTGGTCCTTGATTTTACAAATGGAACCATGGTCATTTCCGCCGGGATAATCGATACCGTTGTCAATGATAACGCCGCGGTATTCAAAAGGTCCCGTAGGGGACTTGGAAGTAGCATAAGCCAGACAGCTGGGACGTTTGATGGAATAAATCATATAATAGGTATCGCCCACCTTACGGGGAGAGCATGCCTCGAAGAACATATGGGGTTCTTCAGGAGTTAAAATATCCTTCTGATAGGTGCCGTCTAAAATCTCGTACATATTGTCGGCATTTAATTCTGCCATATAGGAGCCTAAGAAACCGCAGTAAATATAAGCTCTGCCGTCATCATCCACAAGAACGCCGGGATCAATGAAGATACCTCTGTCAAAGCCGTCGGTATCATCCGGCATGGGATACTGATACTGGGAAAGCAGTTTGAAAGGTCCTTCCGGTCTGTCGCTGACAGCCACGCAGCCCTTGCTACCTACCATGTATGCATAAAGGTAATATTTGCCGTCTTTCTCCACAACATCGGGAGCAAATAACTGGCCGTCCGTCCAATCCACGTCTGCGGTGTGGTCGCGGTCATCCCTGGTGTGGAAAATATCACCGTGACATTGCCAATTGTTTAAATCATCCACGGAAGCGGACCATGCCATTAATTTATGGTCGCAAAAAGCGTCAGCGCCTGCAATATCGTGAGAACCGTAAATGTAGACTCTGTCGCCGAAAACACGGGGTTCGCCGTCGGGAATATATTCCCAATTAGGTAAATAAGGGTTTGCCATAATTGTAACCTCCAAAAAAAGTAATATATTCCTATTATAGCACTTTCGGGGGCAGTGTCTATTTGGATATTGCGAAAAATACGTTTTTTTTCGCCTTTTTGACAGGAATATGGTAAAATAAGAAAAAAACAACAGGACGGATGTTAAATGAAGGAAAAAGATACGAAAAAAGATTCCCTTTTTGAATATATTGCGAAGCAGGTGAAAGAGGATAAACTGCCTGCAGATTTTTCCCTTCCCGTAAAAGAAGAGACGGAAGGCGGATTTCGGTTTGCGGATGGTGCCATGGACGGAATTATCATGTATCATATGATGGGAAGTACACTGGCAGAGGAAGATATGGCGGAAATGCTTGCGCTGATTCAATTGATTTCAGATGGCGAGATTGAGAAAGCGGACGAAGCGCTGTCTGCTTTTTCCGCAAAGCACAGGGCCCTTTCGGTAATTGATGATTTTGAAGATGCTATCCGGGAAAGACGCGGGGAGCTGAATGCGGCCAATTTTTACCGCTACGGCGTGCGGCTTTTGCTAAAGTCCACGGAGGCGGAATGTGTGAAATTCGGCATGGAAATTCTGGAGCTTTTTACCATTACGGATGAGCGGGTGAAGGATATCATCCGGATTTTGGGGCTGAGTGATGAATTTACCCTGTTTGCGGTATTTTTGATGATGCAGTGGGAGAATGCCAACGAAGAGATTTTCCGTTTGGCTAAGAACGTAAAAGGCTGGGGCAGAATCCACGCCCTTGAAAAATTAAAGCCGGAAACGGACGAAATCAGGACATTTTTCCTGACGGAGGCAGTAAACAATAGTGTGATGCCGGACTATTCAGCGCTGACCTGCTTTGAAAAAGCAGATGTGCCGGTACTTCTTTCGAAAGATTCTTCAGACCTTTCAGATGAAGAATTTGACGGAATCGGGACTATTCTGGCAGCGATGCTGACAGAAGGACCGGTACCCGGCATTTCCGCCGTAGAAAATAAAGAGATTGTTTTGCAGAAGTATCTGGAACATGCAAACAGCCGGGAATTAAGCGATGCGGAACTGAAAAATGCAGAGGCAATCCGGGCATATTTGGCGCAGGACGCTGCAGAGACAGAATAAAAATACAGATAAGGAGAAGACGGTATGGCAAAGTGGCTTGATGACGCGATTTTTTATGAAATTTATCCCCAGTCCTTTATGGATACAAACGGCGACGGTATCGGGGATTTTCAGGGAATTATTTCCAAACTGGATTATATAAAGGAGTTGGGATGCAATGCATTGTGGATAAATCCCTGTTTTGTGTCACCTTTTGGGGATGCAGGATACGATGTGGCGGATTATTGCAAAATTGCACCCAGATATGGGACCAATGAGGATGCGAAGCAGCTGTTTGAAGAGGTGCACAAAAGAGGAATGCATATCCTGCTAGACTTAGTGCCCGGGCATACGTCCATTGAACATCCCTGGTTTCAGGCATCCATGAAGGCGGAGAGAAATGAATACAGCGACCGTTATATTTGGACGGATTCCGTATGGGAGGTTCCCGAAAATCAGGGAAGTCTCCGCGGTGTTTCCGAAAGAGACGGTTCCTGTATCCTGAATTTCTTTATTTTCCAGCCGGCATTAAATTACGGATATTATGAAAGAAACAGACCCTGGCAGATGTCTCCCGAGGATGAAGGCCCTAAGGCAACCTTGGAAGCTATGAAGGAAGTGATGCGTTTTTGGCTGAATATGGGCTGTGACGGGTTCCGCGTGGATATGGCAGGTTCTTTGGTGAAGAATGACCCTGAAGGAAAAGGGACCATTGCCCTTTGGCAAAAGGTAAGAAGCTTTTTGGAAGAAGAATTCCCGGATGCTGCCATGGTTTCCGAATGGGGAGAGCCTGATAAATCGCTGCAGGGCGGATTCCATATGGACTTTTTATTACATTTCGGACCGTCCCATTACAATGATTTGTTCCGCTGTGAATTCCCTTATTTTAATAAGACGGGTAAAGGGGATATCGCTGCTTTCGTAGAAAAATATCTGGAAAATTATGAGAAGTCTGAAAAGAAGGGGCTGATTTGTATTCCTTCCGGAAACCATGATATGGACAGGCTTGCAAGAACATTGGATACGGAAGAGCAGAAGGTGGCATTTGCCTTTTTACTTTCCATGCCCGGTGCACCGTTTATCTATTACGGAGACGAAATCGGCATGCGCCATGTGGAGGGTCTTGTGTCGGTAGAAGGCGCTTACAGCAGAACCGGTGCCCGCAGTCCCATGCAGTGGAATGATGAAGAGAATGCCGGTTTTAGTACCGCTTCCAAAGAGAAGTTATATATCAAGCAGGATGAGACTGCTGACCGTCCTACTGCAGAAAAGCAGATGGCAGACGGGGATTCCGTTTATCATGAAATTAAGAAGCTGATTCAGGTAAGGCAGGCCCATAAAGCGCTGAAGAGCAAGGGAGAAATTGAATTTGTTTATGTAGAAAAGGATGCTTATCCTTTTGCATATGTAAGAAGCATGGAGGAAGAAAAGATTCTGGTAGTCTTAAATCCTTCCGGACAAGAGGCTTCCTTTGCTTGTGATTTGGAACTTGGAGAAGTGATTTATTCCTTCGGCGGCGAAGCAAAGAAAGAAGACGGGAAAGTAGTTGCGCCAGCCTGCAGTGCAACTTTTATCAGGGTTTCATGAGCTTTGAAAAGTGAAAGACCCGCGAGAAAACCTTGTTTTGTGAGAAATCCTTGACAGAAATGCGGCCGGGGATTATAGTGACAGTAGAGTAAAACTCAAGTAATAGGAAAGAGAGGACATTTATGTTAAGCGTGGTAGATGCGCAAAAATAACAACGGAACAAGTTGTAGGGACACTTTATTGCAGAAGGAATATTTTCTGCAGGTGTTGTTTGTGTACCCTTTATTCTGCCAGGAAGCTTATCATACTTTGTCGGACTTTTTTGGATATGCAGTTTGCAGACTTGCAGTGCGGGAGCGGATTATATTTTCCCGGTTACCGTTTGCAGGAGAGGATTGCATATGAAGATTATAGTTTAGGATATTATGACACACAAGTAGGATACCCGGATGGGGCAGATGCTTGTGTGTTTTTGTTTTTGCAGAAATATTTTAGTGAGTAAATTTTTAGTAGCGTAACAAACAAAAAACAGACAGCTTACGAAGAAGTAAGCAGAATAGGAGTAGACATGAAAGAAATGAAAAATCAAGTAAGAAAAATAAAAGCAATGAGCAACGAATATGTACAGGGAGTTTTTGGTCTGATAGAGCGTGCGTTCGGAAAGCAGTATGACGAGGAAGAAGGGAAGCTGGTATGCAGGCTGATACGGGAAATCCGCAGTAAAAAGTATTATCTTCCTGAACTGGAAATCATTACGGTTGATGAAGAAGACCGTGTGATCGGATATGTCATGTTTTCCCGGTTCCATTTAAACGGAAACTATGAAGACAAACTTTTGATGCTTACACCGGCAGCAGTAGAGCCGGAATATCAAAGGCAACATATTTGTAAAGAAATGATTGAATATGCATTTGAAAAGGCAGTTAAGCTGGGCTTTGAAGCGGTACTTGTAGAAGGAGACCCGGCCAATTACCGGTCCAGAGGATTTGAAACAGCAGCAAACCATGGGATTTTACCGGGAGAGACGGTGCATTTGCCCCACATTGACTGCCTGATGGTAAAGGAACTGGTTCCCGGCGCATTAGAACATATCAAGGGAACCGTAGAGTATGATTTTTATGAGACATTAACGGAAGAAGGATAAAGATGAAGAGAGAAACCTATTTTTATGAAACAGCATCCGCAAGAATGCTGGAATTTGACAAGATAATAGAGCAGCTTAAGGAGCTTGCTTATACCGAAAAAGCAAAAGAGCAGATAAAAAGTTTAAGACCCAGCCTGTCGGAGACGGAAGTAAAATCGTGGCTCCGCCAGACCTCGGAAGCTGTTCTTATGCTGGAAAAGTGCGGTACACCACCCGTCACAGCCCAGGAGGATATGGGCGAGATGCTGCAAATTGCAGAAAAAGGCGGCTGTCTGACTGCCGAGCAATTAGAGAAATTTGCCATCAATCTGACCGCCGTAAAAAGGCTGAAAGACTACCTGTGCAGGGGGAAAGCCTACGATATCGGCTTACCTTATTACGAGGAAAATTTAGACTCATTAGAAGAAATCAGGACAGAAATTACGGAAAAAATCAGAAGCGGCAGGGTGGATGATTATGCTTCCAAACTGTTAAAGAGTCTGCGCGAGGGAATCGACAGGACCAAAGCCAAAATGCAGGAAAAAGCAGAAAGTATCATCCGTGCCAATAAGGAATGTATGTCCGACAGCTTTACGACAACCAGAAACGGACATCTTTGTGTACCCGTGAAAAAAGAGTACAAATTCAGGATAAGCGGCAGTGTGATTGACAAGTCTTCCACCGGCAATACGTTATTTATAGAACCCACATCTGTTGCCAAGTTGTATGAGGAATTACAACTTTTACTGCTGGATGAAGAAAATGAAGAAAGAAGAATTTTGTATACCCTGACGGCAATGCTGGCGGATGAAAAAGAAGTGGTGGAAGGAAATAACAGAACCATCGAAAAAGTGGATTTCCTTTTTGCCAAGGGGAAATTAAGCCTTCGTTATGCCGGTACTGAGCCGCAGATGAACACGAAACGATATATCAGGCTGGCAAACGGCCGCCATCCCCTGATGGATAAGGCGGTCAATGTGCCCCTGCAGTTCGAAATCGGAAGAGGCGTAAACGGTGTCATTATTACAGGACCCAATACGGGCGGTAAAACGGTGGCAATTAAGACGGTTGCATTAAATGCCCTGATGGCCCAGTGCGGCCTTCATGTAGCATGTGAAAGTGCGGATATTTGTATGAATAACCTGATTCTTTGTGATATCGGTGACGGACAGAATCTGGCAGAAAACCTGTCTACTTTTTCGGCCCATATTACCAATGTGCTGGCGATTTTGGATAAGGCGGACGAAGAAAGCCTGGTGATTATGGATGAGCTTGGCTCCGGTACGGATCCTACAGAAGGCATGGGTATTGCCATAGCCATTTTGCAGGAGTTAAAGAATCTGGGATGCTTATACCTGGTGACCACCCATTATCCGGAAATTAAGACTTATGCAGAGAAGGAAGAGGGGGTAGTCAATGCACGTATGACCTTTGATAAAGAAAGCTTAAAGCCCCTTTACCAGCTGGTAATCGGGGAAGCGGGAGAAAGCTGTGCCTTTTATATCGCAAGGAAGCTGGGAATGCCGCTTAAGATGCTAAAGAGGGCAGAGCAGGCGGCCTACGGCAGCGCTTACGGTGCAGCAAACGCAAACCTGCGCGGCGTAGCTGTGACCATGGAGTTTCAGGACGGGGATGAAGATGCGGCAGAAGCCAAAGCAGCCGGCAGGAATCGGGAGAATCGGAAAAGCCCCCATGTAAAAAAGCAGAAAACAGTTACAAACAAACCGCTTTCTGAAAAGTTTAAGCTGGGCGACAGTGTCATGGTGTATCCGGACAAAAAAATCGGTATCGTCTGCGAGCCGGTAAATGAAAAAGGCGTTCTCCGTGTGCAGATGCCGGATAAGAAGATTTATATTAACCATAAGCGGGTGAAACTGCATGTGGCTGCAGAAGAACTTTATCCGGAGGATTATGACTTTTCCATTATTTTTGAAACCGTGGAAAACCGGAAAAAGCGGCATGATATGGAACGGAAATATACGGAGGAAATGATTTATCATGAGGAGCAGTAAATGCTGATTGCAGCAAGTGTTATGAAGGAGGATTGAAACATGAACAGAATTGAAAATTATAAAGAATATTTTACAAAGGAATATTTAATGGGGCCCAATGCCCTTCGGCTTTTGGATGAGATTTTGCTGGATAACCCGCAGGCAGTAAGCGGCGGAAGGGTATTGGATTTAGGCTGCGGCGCGGCTTTAAGTTCCATTCTCCTGGCGAAGGAGACGGCAGCTGACAACGTGTTTGCGTTAGACCTTTGGGTATCCCCCACAGACAACCGAAAAAGGATTTTGGCGAATGGATTGGAAGAAAAGATTATTCCCATTCACGGGGATGCCCTTGCCCTTCCTTTTGCGGAAGAATATTTCGATGCCATTGTAAGTGTTGATACTTATCACTACTTTGGCTGTGAGGAGGGAATCTTCGGAGAAAAAATCCTGCCTTTTTTGAAAAAGGGTGGCTATGCGCTGCTTGTGGTACCCGGTCTGAAAGAAGAGACCACGGGCGAGAGGAAAGCCTTAATGGAAGAATGGGCCGGAGAGGAGGCCTATATGTTCAGGACCTGTAAATGGTGGGAAGAGCATCTTGCGAAGGGCTGCGAAGCGCAAATCGAAATTTGCAGTTATGAATCGGCGCAGTTTGATTTGGTGTGGGAGGAATGGACATCTTCCGGCCATGAATACGGTATCCGTGATGCGGAATTTCTGGAAAAAGGATTGAAGGAAATTTTGAATTTTGTGATGCTTGTTATAAAGAAAAAGAATTGATAACCTGACGGATGGCAGGCCGTTTCTTAAGTAGGCATAGCATGTGGCATATGGAAAAAGAATCCCGCAATTATTGCGGGATTCTTGCTTTTTCAACGGAAGTTTTAATGGCATCCATAAGTACCATGGTGGTGTATTTGTTGTCATCGGTGTAAGTAATATTTTCCAGGGACTGGTTTTCGCAAATCTGATTTGCCAGATTGTCGAAAGCAGGTTCAATCAGGGGAAACATGGTGGTAACTGCTTCGTCAAGATTGACAATGCGGATATCATTTATGTTGGTTTCGTCAACGGTAACTTCTACATCTACTACGTTGTCATTGATAATCAGGGAAGTGGTATAGACACCGGGCACATAAGTGGATGCAGGAACGCCGGCATCGGCCTCTTCTTCTTTATCCTTAGGGATAAACATAATAATCAGCATGATAATAAAGAGAATACCAAGTACTGCGAAGATTCCCGTATATATCAATTCTTTCAGATGGAGTACGACGATTTTTGTTTTGGAACTCATATGGACCACCCTAATAATCTTTTTACTATCATATTAAACGGCAGGACTTTTTATACCTAAAACTATGCAGAGCGGTTTCTGTTATGGTATACTTGAAAAATAGGGAAAAGAAAAAGTGACGGAATAATGGATATAAAGGAGATATGATTATGAAATTTACCAAAATGCAGGGCTGCGGCAATGATTATGTATATGTAGACGGTGCGAAGGAAATAATCGCCCCCGAAAAGAAACCGGAGATTGTCAGATTTTTAAGTGACAGACATTTCGGAATCGGCGGAGACGGGGTGATTTTTGTAAATCCTTCCGAAGAAGCAGACTTTGAAATGGAGATGTTCAATATGGACGGAACCCGCTCCGAAATGTGCGGAAACGGAATCCGCTGTGTGGCAAAGTTTGTTTATGATAAAGGTCTTACCGACAAAACTTTGGTCAGCATCATTAGCGGCGGCAGTGTGAAGTACTTGGATTTACATGTAGAGGACGGAAAAGTATCCTCTGTAAAAGTAAACATGGGTGCCCCCATCTTAAGGGCGGCTGACATTCCGGTTATTGCCGGTGATGCAGACGGAGAAGTTATTGCAGAAAAGATTGAGGTTGCGGGCAAAACCTATGAAATGACATGCGTGTCTATGGGCAATCCCCATGCGGTGGTGTTTATGGATGATGTAGCGGGACTTGCCATTGAAGAGGTGGGCCCTTTCTTTGAAAACCACGAAAGATTCCCCAGAAGAACCAATACGGAATTTATC
>JAFZDQ010000074.1 GCA_017561085.1 Lachnospiraceae bacterium | reverse complement strand
CATATTACTGCCTGTTTCCCATCTCGATACAGACCTTCGGGATATGTTGAACTGCTCAGCAAGTTGTTCCTGCGTAAGCCCTTTTCCTTTTCGGAGTTCTCTTAGGAACTCTCCTATTTTTACTTGATTCATTGTTACCTCCTTCCAAGAACAACGTACCGTATCCCGTTCAATTTGTATAGGACACAAAGCGAGCAATGCCCTATTTTAATAATGGGACAGTATTGTCTCATCCAATTAACTATCAAGAAAATTCAAAGTTTCTGTTATACAAAAATTAGTAATTGTCGCTCTGACACGCCAAAACCTTCTATTACCCGAAAAACAAAGTCAGCATTTCCGACTATTGCTTTCTTTTTATATTTCCGTCGGGTAGTTTTTGCTGCCATTACCGACCTATCATACAGATTCCTTCGCACCGGTCGGTATCCTATGCACTCTTTTTCCCGACTATATCCGGTCTTTTTTGAACTCAATCGGGGAAACGAAACTTTTTTCTCCGACTATAAATATGTTTTTCACCTTCGAGTCGGTTTAATGGATAAATTCATCCCGACTTAATTTCAATTTTTTGTCATTAATAGATTTTTGCTTTTCTCCTATTCTAAAAGTATACGGACTTATTAAATTACCGCTATCACGATACCCGCAATGATAACCGCCGCACAGAATAATTTATATGAGATATTTTTCTCTCCGAATATATATTTCCCGGCTAAAATTGTGACGATACAGCCGCTCTGCTTAATCAGCGTCATCACGGTCACCTTGCTCTCTTCCATGCCGTTGGCCATAAACAGCGCCCTGTCTGCAATAATAAACAAAATGCTAAGGAGCCAAATCCAGCCGTTTTTCCAGGCTGATGCCCGCAGCGGCGTTCTGGTAACCAACAGATATATGCCGTAAAAGGCCATCAGAAACAGCATATACCAAAACTGTAGCTGGGAGTCATTTATATCCTTCATCAGGATTTTATCCAAAAGACCTGAAACTGCATTTAACAAACAGGAAACAAAGGCGAGAAGTACATAGACGCTGCGGACGTTATCGCCCCCGTCTTTCTGCACTTTTTCCTTCCCATTCAAGCCGCTTTTTTCCTGTGCTTTCAAGCCGCTCTTTCCCTGCTCTTCTTTGACAGATGCATTTTCCGTGGCAAGTTTCTTATCTTGTGCCGCTCCATCCTTTTCAAACAGCCGCTTCAAAAAGGGCGGTCTGTACTTAAGTAACAGTAATCCCGAGGATACCAGCAAAAGTCCGAGGAGCTGCATTTTCCCGGGTCTTTCTCCCAGCACAAAGGTGCCCAGAAACGTAGCAAACAATACACGGGACAAATCCAAAAGCCCGTAAAGACTGATGGGCATCTTATCAATGGCCATAAAGCTGCAAATCCACGCCAGGAAAATTACGAAGGATTTCAGTGCCACCCAAAGGTAGTATTTCCCCTCCATTCCCATGGCATTTTTATAATCCGGCACCACAAACAAAAATCCCAGAAAAGTATAAATAAAAAGGACTTCCATCACCGTACTTTTTTTCAGGGCTTTCTTTTTCACCACATCCCTGACGCCCTTTAATATGCCGTAAAGCAGCACCAAATAAATCCACATGCTTTTTTCTCTCCTAAATCAAACATTTAACATCTTTTATCCATCAAATAAATCATACAAATAAATCATGCAAAATTCATACATAAATCATCCCCTGACTTCAAATCCGGGGCACGAATAAAAGGATAACACATTCCTAAAAAGATTGCACTTATTTTCAGGACATAGTATGATAAAAATAGTAAGTATTTCTTTCAGAAAAGCATTTTAAGCAGAAAGTAATTTCTTTATTGGAGGTATGTTATGAGTATTTATGTAAACCAATCAGGGTATCCTGTAAACAGCCAAAAAATCGCTGTTTCCACCGCGCCTTGCTCTTTTCAGGTGGTAAGATGCGAAGACCATCGTTGCGCCTATGACGGTGTCAGCACCGCCAAAGGTTTTGATGCGTCATCCGGCGATGATACCTATCACATTGATTTTTCAGAGTTGAAGGAACCCGGTACCTATTATATTTTAAGTGGAAAGGGTGAGAAGTCTCCTTCCTTTACCGTTGATACAAATCCCTATGAAAAACTGAAAAAGGACTTAATGAAGGCTTTCTATTTCCAGCGCTGCGGCGTGGCCCTTACGGAAGAATATGCCGGTGCGTACACCCATGCGGCCTGTCATACTACACCTGCTATTTTCCTTGAGGATTATCAGAATAAAACCGAAAATCCTAAGACCTTTGATATGACCGGCGGATGGCATGATGCCGGTGACTATGGCCGCTACAGCACTGCTGCTGCGGTAGCACTGGGTCATCTTTTATATGCCTATGAATTATTCCCGGAAAATCTGCAGGATCATTTGAATATTCCCGAAAGCGGAAACGGCATGCCTGACATTTTAAACGAATGTCTTTATGAACTTCGGTGGCTTCTGAAAATGCAGGCTCCCGACGGCGGTGTTTATCATAAACTGACTGCCTTTAGTCACGCGCCTTTCCTGATGCCGGAAGATGACCATGACCCGTTCCTGATTTATCCGGTTTCTTCCATGGCAGTAGCGGACTTTGCTGCGATTATGTGCGTGGCATCCAGGGTTTATGCACCCTTTGATGCTTCCTTTGCTGCAAATGCCAAAGAAGCGGCATGTAAATCCTTCGAATGGCTGCTTGCAAATCCTTACGTAGGATTCCACAATCCCGCCGGCAGTAATACCGGTGAATACGGGGATGACTGTGATAAAGATGAAAGACTCTGGGCTGCGGCAGAAATGCTCCGCACCTGCGATAAATATGAAAAAGAAGCTCTTGCCATGCTGAAAGAAAATGCCGGCCCCGAGGTAAGTAAAACCGACTTTGGCTGGGTGGATGTTTCCGCCTTTGCAACCTTAAGCATTTTAACAGATGCTGCTACCAAGGTCCCTGCCGAATTAACGGAACTTTTCCGTACCGCCCTTTTTGAGGGTGCTGACAAGCTTGTTTCCGTTGCAAACGAAAGCGGATATCTTTTGGCTATGGAACCGGAGGATTTCGTTTGGGGCAGTAATATGGTGGTATGTAACCGTTCCATGCTCCTTGCGCTGGCAGCCATGTTATCCGAAGGTGAAAAGGATGAAATCTACAACGAAACTGCCCTTTCCCATCTGCACTATCTCATGGGCCGAAATGCACTGGGTATCAGCTATGTAACGGGAAACGGAGAAAATGCTTATAAGAATCCCCACAACCGACCCACTGCAACAGACGATATTGATTTACCTATGCCCGGTTGGGTCAGCGGCGGTCCTTTCAAATACTTCTGCGATGAAGCCGCACTGAATTTACTGGAAAAAGGAACTCCGGCCATGAAGTGCTACGTGGATGATGTGGGAAGCTATTCCACCAATGAAATTACCATTTACTGGAATTCGCCGGCAGTCTTTATGTGTGCCTATTTTGAATCTGTTAATAAGTAAAGAACTACAGCGAAAACTTAAGGAGGTTCTTTATGTTATACCATTATACGGACTTTGTCGCGTTTGACGGCATCCTTCACAACGCGGAACTTCGTCTGAATAACATTTTGAATATGAATGATGCTGCCGAGATGCGACTGTTTATGAACGGCATCTGTAAAGCCGTGGTAGACAAGCTTCTAAACACTGGCAAAACCATTATCGGATATCAGACGGATGCTTTTTTCCAAAAGGAACTGGCAAAGGAATTCCGCTACTCTGCCTATGCGGCCTGTTTTTCCCGTTATCGGGATGATGCCGCACAGTGGGAACGATACGGCCACTTAGGTCAAGGCGTCTGCATCGGTTTTCATGAAGATTTGCTGCAAAAGCTTCTGGGCGGTGCCATTTCCCTGCAACAGGTATATTATCAGGAGGATATGGAAAATCACCAGCTGGTAGAAGAATTTTACGATGCGATTATGCAGGCATCTTCTTTAGAAGCATGCACCTCTACGCTTCAGGGATTGATGAAAGAGGCATGGGTGCAGTCAGCAGCTTTTAAGCATCCTTCCTTTTCCAGCGAATCGGAACTGCGGCTTGTGGCTTCTCCCTTTATTTCCAATGAGTTTGCCATTGAACCCAGGTTTCATATATCCAAAGACAGAATCAAAAAATACTATCCACTAAATTTAAATAAGATGTGCGAAAAAGCCGGACTGCATCTGACTGATTTGGTAGGGGAAATCATTATTGGTCCTACTTCTACCCAGTCCCTTCCCATCCTGCAGGATTACCTTGAGGATTGCGGACTTGATATACTGACTGATAAAATCAGCCACTCCAAGTGTCCACTCCGCAAACCGGTCTCATAAACACTTAAGATGGAATCCTGCCTGTAGGATTCCAAAGCGCGCTCGCGGTATTGCAAAGTAAAAAAGAAGCGCCGTAGAATTACTCTACGACGCCTCTTTTTTATATAGAACCCTCTCTTATCACCTAAGTTATTAAACCTTAGGAATCTGATTCAGTTGTGCATTTAAGCCAAGGAGCTGTTCCTTTGTAACCTTTACACCTGCGGTGCCCATAAGACTTGTCAAACGGATCATGGTAAAGCCTTCCATCATCTTCATCATACCTTCGTTGATTTCAAATCCGCCTGCTTTTTCACCGCTGACATTACTCATCATAGCTTGCATCATGCCGCCAAGCAGTGCACGTCCGCCTTCGGTCTTCATGATGTCACTCATTTTATCATTTAAGGAAAGGAATCCTTCCGGAGCGGTAATATCAAACCAGTTTAAGATAGCTCCCTTTTCCTTTAATCTGTATGCTTCATTGAATTCTTCCACCTTGTTGATGACGCTGCTGTCTTTGCAGTCACCTGCTACTGCTACAAGTTCGCTGGTTCCTACATTGGGTACATCAAAGTAGAAGAAATGCTCTGCACTTGTCTGCTTGCCAAGGCTTTCGCCGTTTACAAACAGTTCCACTTCAGGAAGATTGGAGTATACGGTAACCTTGGTTACATCTTCTACTCTGTCTACATATCTCTTTCCGCAAAGATGAACAAAAGGTTCATCGGATAACCATGCTTTGTATGCATAGAAGGAATCCTTTTTGTACTTACGGTCAAAAGTTATGAGACCTTTGTGGTTCTGTCCGTTTTCGCCACCTTCGTTTCTTGCATCCGCACCAAAGTCAAACATATTCCATACATGGGTTGCCCACAGATATTCTCTGGTGAACAGCTGTTTAATCAGTTCTTCATGGTAGTATGCCTGATATTCCTCGGTATAATCACCCTGCTGGGGATTGGAAGTATGCCAATTTAAAGCTTCACATCCATACTCACTCATACCAATGGGAATATTGGGGAATTTCGCATGGAAATCGTCTAACCAGGGACCGTTCATGGAAGTATCGCCGCCGTACCAGCCATAGTAGTGATTGTAGGAAACCACATCGGGAATCTGAATGTAAGGATCATTTACATCACACATGGATACGCAGGCAATGGTTGTTAATCTGGTGGGATCCATTTCATGCGCCAGGTCATTTAAAATATTGTGATTTTCCAGTAAGTCTGCGTCAGAGCCTGACATGGTAATTTCATTGGAAAGTCCCCAAACTACAATACTGGGATGATTGTAATTCTGTGCAATCAGTTCCTTCATCTGGGAAATTGTATTTTCACGTCCTGTAGGCATATGCTTGGAAATATAAGGAATTTCTGCCCAAATCACAAGACCCTTTTCATCACATAAATCATAGAAATACTGGTCGTGCTGGTAATGTGCAAGACGGATTGTGGTTGCACCCATTTCACAAATCAGTTCGATATCTTCTTCATGATGTTCCGGTAATAATGCGTTACCGAATCCCCATCTGTCCTGATGACGGGAAACACCACGCAGGGGATAGCTTTCTCCGTTTAAGATAAAGCCCTTTTCCGCATCAATGATAAAAGTACGGCAACCGAAACGTGCGCTTACGTTGTCAAGCACTGCATCACCTTCCGTAAGCTGTGCTTCTGCGGTATAAAGGTAAGGATCCTTTTTACCGTTCCAAAGGTGTACGCCGGGAATGTTCATTACAACCTTAGTATCAGTACTCTTTTTCTGTGCTACCACTTCACCTGCCTGGTCCTTAATGGTATAAACCACTTCCTGACCTTCCTTGGCACCTGTTAAATATACTTCTACTTCCACGTCAGCATCACTGCCTTTGATGATGGGAGTTACTTTGATACCGGGCGCTCCGTAGTAATCTAAATCAAAATGGGAATTATTTACTGCAATAATATTTACATCACGATACAAACCACCGTAGAAGGTAAAGTCTGCCATCTGAGGATATACCCTGTCATTTTCACCGTTGTCTACCGCAACTACAATCAGGTTTTTGTCCTGAAGTGCTTCTGTCATATCTACACGCCAAGTGGAATATCCGCCGTCATGGCTTGCCAGCTTCTGTCCGTTTACATATACATCTGCTGAGGAATTCGCACCCTTAAACTCCAGATAATATCTGTCTGCTTCCGGTAAATCCATCTTATCCAGTTCTTTTACATAATAGCAGGTACCGCGATAATAATCGTTATCTCCGTCCTGTCCGTCAATGTTATTCCAAGAATGGGGAAGTGTTACAAAATCCCACTTTTCAGGCATAGCGGTAGGCACCTGCGTTGCATTTTTCGTAAATGCCCATTTAAAATTAAAATTGATGACTTTTCTCATTAAACTGTTCTCCTTTAACCGAACTTATTTGAAATCATTCACCGGCTGTTACGCCTGTTCTTTTTCATGCTTTTCTTTTAATGCTGCTACGTTTGCATCCACTGCTTTTTTGTGAAGAGGATACCAGAACCAAAGTACTGCTGCCAAAAGACCAAAGCCAAGTGCAGGAACTAAAGTAGAAATATTGAAGATACCTGTAAGTACCTCGGGTGTCTGTACCTGTCCTGCTGCCGCAGCTTCAGAGCTGTAACCGATACCGGTAAGAAGCCAGCCGGAAAGACCTGCTGCAAGCGCCTGTCCCAGTTTACGTGCAAAGGAATACATAGCATATACGGAACCGTCTTCACGGATGCCGTTCTTTAATTCGGAGTAGTCGATTACGTCGGTAATCAGTGCCCAGGATACCATGGAGAATACACCAAGACCTAACCAGCAAAGCATCTGAAGACCACAGTAAATCCAAACGTTGGTAGGACGGATAATCCAAATCAATACCATAACTGCTGCTGCAAAAATATTGGAAACTACGGATACTTCCGCTTTACCGAACTTTCCTGCAAGGGGCTTTGCAAATACTGCTGCCAGAATCATACCAACCATCATCAGCATGGTGGAAGCAGACTGTGCTGCCGCACTGTTGTAATAATCAGGATAAATATATGCCGCCATATTCTGCATGGTCAGCTGTGCAAGTAACATAACGATAGATGCCACGATAATGGAAATCAGTGCACGGTTGGTAAATGCGCTCTTTAACATCTGTCCTACGGAAGGAGCCTTTTCGCCGGCGCTTTCAACCACTACACGTTCTGTAATCAATTTATAGCAAAGTAAATAACAAAGAATTGCCAAAACGGAGAAAATACCTGCTGCCAGTGTTACTCTGGAACCGATCAGTGTTTCTTTTACGGTGTCGTCTGCTAAGGTAATCTTTT
>JAFZDQ010000073.1 GCA_017561085.1 Lachnospiraceae bacterium | reverse complement strand
GTAACACATGCGGGTGTAGTTCAATGGTAGAACACCAGCCTTCCAAGCTGGATACGTGGGTTCGATTCCCATCACCCGCTCTTTCTTTTTGCTAAAATTCCGAAAAATGTCACGAAACACCAAAAACTAAGAAGCCTTGAAAACCTAATTTCAAGACTTCTTTTTCGTTTATATATTATGCGATTCTACTATCGAAAAAACTGAAATTTTGCTTTTAGGTAGTAGCGGGGTTTTCTCGGTTCCACTGCCTAATTCTTGCCTTTTCATCGTTACTTTTAGGCAATAGCAATACTTTTTAGCTTCCACTGCCTAATTCTTGCCTTTTCATCGTCATTTTTAGGCAGCAGCGACACTTTTTAGCTTCCACTGCCTAATTTTTTTCTTTTCATCGCTCTTTTTAGGCAATAGCCGGACTTTTCTGATTCAAATGCCTAAAAGCGGAAGTGAAACTTGGCTCATGCGAAAATTCTAATTCATTCGTGCTATCAGACTCATCAAAAGCCTGAAAGTTTATTAATCTCATTCTATTGTACTACTTCGCGACAACTGTAACTATCCCTGCGATGATAGCCGAAAGTAAGGGGAACATGATCAGATTGCCCACCCATTTTTTTATTTTTACCTTTGTCGGAATATACGGCATCAAATCCTCTGTCCCGGGAATAAACCATGCCTTTGTATGTCCCACCCAATATTCATCTATGAAAAGGCGGTCAAATATATTTCCTATCATAAAGATTGCTGTCATCTGCCAAAATGCACTCCAAAAGTCAGATGCTCCATTTATGCAGTATACCATTACCGGCACAAAGATTAACATAGGAACAAATAGTCCGATTGCAGAAAATGTAAATCGTTTTTTTAACTCTTTCTCTGTGATATACCCAAGTTCCACTACACGCTTCTTTACGTCCTCCTCATGAAAAACCGCACACTTTTCCGGTCCATCCTTTAATACCAGAACACATACTAACAAGAGTATAAAACATACTACAATTCCCTCAATTAAAATCAGCATAACAAACTCTCCTCCTTTTTATTCTTTTATGTACATCTTAAAGTCGCAACAATCCGCTCCGGTTCCCAGGGTTTTCGTTCTTCCCCAAACAAGCTTCGGATGGATGTTTCCATAGCAGTAATCATCTGATTTACAAAAGAACTGCACAAGCTCCGGACAGCCGTATTTTTTACAGGTTTCCACATAAGGACACATCGTCATATCCGCGGCAAAGCCGTTTTCACATTCCTTTCTTTCATAGGAGAAACCCGCTTTAGGACCAAATTTGGCATCTAACATCCATTCCATAATGGCAGGTACCTTTTTGTATAAACCGGGAATTTTTAAAATAACCGGAAGAATCTTTGCCATCTTTTCTATTTTGATAAAGCAGTACTGTTCAAAAACTGCAAGTGCTTTTTCCTGTTCCCCTTCTCTTTTCAAAATCACTTCATAAAAAGCAATAGAAGGCAAAATCTGCTCCAAATGCTCTGCCAAACCTTTAGATACATGTTCATTTTCAGCCGCGAGCTGCGCAGTACGGACATACACCTCTTCCAGTAAATCACTCCATTCGTTCTGCTTAAAAGCCTTTTCTAACGCTGCAGGCATAGGCTTTTTCTTAATCCACTTTTTCACCTGTTTCATTTTTACTGACCTCCATTTTCTTGTATTATTTGTACACAAAAACCCAAGTACAGATTCACTATACTTGGGTTCCAAAATTTCAATATGTACGGACTTCATGCATAGTTTCTCTGCTATACATGAGTCTCGCAATTTAAAACAAGCCAGACCAAAAGGCCAGTATGTTGACTTGCTACGCCATGCGCTTGCTACTCCCTCATGGGGATTATTTTTTCAAATTGTAACATCCGCAGGTAAATTTTGTCAAATCCATTTTCGCCCTGATCTCTTTTAATGCTTGCTTTTATCTTTGACTTTCTTTTTAGCTCTGACTTTCTTCCTGCTTCTCTTCCTTCAGGAAATCATACTGGGACATATACAGATGATAGTAATCACCCTTCTGTTCCAAAAGTTCCTCGTGACTTCCGATTTCCTTGATTCCGCCATGGTCGATATACATGATGAAATCCGCATTCTTGATGGTAGAAAGTCTGTGGGCAATGATAAAGGAAGTACGTCCCTCAAGCAGCTTATTTAGGCCCTGCTGCAAAAGAATTTCCGTTTCCGTATCAATACTGGAGGTTGCTTCGTCCAAAATCAAAATCTTCGGGTCTGCAAGAAGCGCTCTTGCAAAGGAAATCAGCTGTCTTTGTCCCTGGGAAAGTCTGCTGCCGCGCTCGTTTACCTGGGTGTCATAGCCGTTCTCCATATTCATGATGAAATCATGGGCACAAACCGTCTTTGCCGCGCGTACAACTGCCTCGTCACTGACTTCTTTGTTTCCGTAACGGATATTGTCCATAATGGTTCCTCCAAAGATAAAGGAATCCTGCATCATGACGCCCATCTGGGTACGTAAGGAACGGGTGGTTACATCCTCAATATTAATTCCGTCGATTAAAACCTCGCCGCTGTCTACATTGTAGAATCTGCTGAGCAGGTTTACGATGGTTGTTTTACCGGCACCGGTAGGTCCTACAATCGCAACAGTCTGACCTTTTTCTGCGGTAAAATTAACCTTCTTTAAGATTTCCACGCCTTCTTCATAGCTGAAGGTTACATCCTTAAATTCAACCTTTCCCTGAATGGGAGGCATTTCCTTCGCACCCTCTTTGTCCTTAATACGGACAGGCTCATCGATGGTTTCAAAAATACGCTCCAAATAAGAAATTGCCGTAAGTAAAGAGTTATAGAAAGATGCCAATGTATTAATCGGTGTCCAGAACCGTCCAATATAAGCGGTAAAGGCAATCAGCACACCAACCGTAATGCCGCTATCCGGCTTCATCATCCAGGTAATACCAAGCACATAAATCGCCGCAGAGGTAAAGGTACTGATGATATCTACGGTAGGTCCCATCAAAAACAGATACTTCACCGCAACCATCCATGCATCACGACAATTGTTGCTTAAGCGGTTGAAAATACCGCTGTTTTCTTCTTCTCTGACAAAAGCCTGGGTTACGCGGATACCGTTAATACTCTCCGCAATATAAGCATTTAAGTTAGACTGCTTATTACTCTGAATCTGCCAAGCCTTACGCTGCTTTTTCTTAATCAGTACCACCACCGTAAAAAGCACCGGAAGACCGCATAAGCAAACCAGGGTCAGTCTGACATTGATACTGAACATGAAGAAAATAATAAAGATTAAGTTACAAAGGTCGGTAATGGTATTAATGATACCGTTACTTAACAAATCACTTAAGTTATTAACATAGTTTACAACCCTTACCTGAATCTTACCATGGGGTCTTTCATCATAGTAAGAAAACGGCAGTTCCTGCAAATGCGTGAAAATATCATATCGCAGGCTATGGATGATTCCCTGTCCCACACGGGTCATAAGCTTAATCTTAATCCGCAGACAAATACAAAGATAAAGGGAAATAAGGGTGGTCAGCACCGCATAAATGATAATGCCCTTCATATCTCCCGCGGGAATACACTTATCCATTACCGCCATGAAAAATCTGGGGGTCAGCATACCCAGCGCTGAGGAGGAAAGCATCAAAAAGAGCACCACAAGCATCACTTTTTTGTGAGGGAGTATGTAACCGGCCAGACGCTTCAACTGATTGACGTCAAACTTATCTTCCAACACTTCATCTACGTCATACTTATTTCTTGCCATCTTCATCCCCTCCCTTCTGGAAATCACCGTACTGATGGTGGAATGCGGTTGCATAATAGCCGCCTGCTGCCACCAGCTCGTCGTGGGTTCCTCTTTCTACGATTCTTCCGTTATCCATAACCAGAATCAGGTCAGCATCCTTAATGGATGAGATTCTGTAAGCAATAATGAAAATGGTACAATCCTTTTCAATATTCTTCAGCTGCTTCTGGATGTAGCTTTCTGTTTCCATATCCACTGCAGAGGTGGTATCATCCAAAATCAAAATCGCAGGATCTTTAATCAAGGCTCTGGCCAGGGAAATTCTCTGCTTCTGACCACCGGAGAGACCTACACCTCTTTCGCCTACGATGGTGTCGTAACCATCCGGCATATTCTGGATAAACAAATTGGCATCCGCCATCTTGGCTGCCTTTTTCACTTCCTCAAAGCTGCAATCGGGACGGCCGTAGGCAATGTTTCCTTCGATGGTATCCGAGAACAGGAACACATCCTGCATGGCGATACCGATATTATCACGCAAATCGTATAAATCCAAATCCTTTACATTCACGCCGTCTACCAGTACCTCGCCCTGTGCCGTATCAAAGAAACGGCAAAGCAAATTCATCACGGTAGACTTTCCGGAACCGGTGGTTCCGATGATTCCCACCGTCTGTCCTGCTTTTACATCAAAGGAAATGTCGGAAATAATATCCGCATTATCTGCCTTATAAGATACATCCCTAAAGCTTACATCTCCTCTGAAATGGGTTCTCTCCACAGGTCTTTCGGGTCTCTTTACATTAGGCTCCTGATTATAAGTTGTATAAATCTTTTCTGCAGAGGTTACGAATCTGTGTACGTCGTTGATCCACCATCCGCAAAAACGAAGGGGTACCATCAGCATCCAAAGATAACCATTGACCGTTACCAAATCACCCATGGTCATCTCACCCTTAATTACCATATAGCCGCCGTAAACCATCAGTACCACAGTCAGTACGTTGGACAAAAATTCAAAAATCGGAACGTATTTCATCCAGATACCGGAGGCTTCCAACTCCGCTTCACGATAGGCATCATTTTCTTTATTAAATTTCTCTATTTCGTAATCTTCTTTCGCAAAGGCCTTCACCACACGGTTGCCGCTGATATTTTCCTGCACAAAAGCATTTAAGGAAGAATACTGCTGTCTGATTTTTGAAAAAGCGGGACGTACCTGTTTGGACTGTCCGTAAGTGGTAATTGCCGTAAAAGGAAGTACAATCAGCATACAAAGCGCCAGCTTCACATTTACGGTAAAAATCATAATCAGCGCAAAACTAAGAAGCAGACTGTTTTCATAAAGTGTATAAATCGTGTGCGCAAAAAAATGACGCACCGCATCCATATCACCGGTCTGTCTGGACATCAAATCCCCGGTTCTGTGTCTGTTGTAGAAACCGATATCCTCGCTCAAAAACTTGCGGTATACGGTATCACGCATGGAATACAAAACACCCTGGGAACAGATTTCAAACAAAATCTGGGAACTGTAACGTAACACACCTTTTAACACGGTGACACCGAGAAGACTACCGATTAAAACCGGCAACTTCGCATAATTTCCTGCGCCGATTACATCATCTACGATAATACCGGAAATTACCGGATACACGATGGTAAGAAGTGCGATAAAAGTTGTAAAGAAAAGTCCCAGCAACATTTTACCCCGATATTTTTTCAGAAAGGAATATACCCATTTAAAAGGCGTCATCACGCAATCCTCCTATGATAAGTAATTCTAAGTTCAATATAGACATTTCACCATTTTTTTCCTATAAAAATAAAAGTTAAAAGTATTAAAAATCTATTTTTTTATTGAAAAATACAGAAAAAGAAAATACACTGTTATTAGGATAGCTATTAACTGAAAATATCCTGAAAATCTAATGAATTCTACGAGCAAAGGAGAAAACCGATGTCCTCTGAAACCTTAAAAAATTATCCCCTGCCGGAACTTGAATACTATAAAATATATGGACGCACAGACGAGTCGCAGTACCCTCTTCCTTTATTTTTTAACGGAAGCGGTATCGAGGTAAATGTTACCGGAAGCGAGCTTTGGATCGATGTGGAAGTAGATTATGATGTTTATGAACCTTGGATTTTTACCAAGTTAAATGATGCTTTCATGAGCCGTCAGATGCTGACCAAAGGAAGCCACAGCATTTGCTTATTCCGCGGCATGAGCCCTTCCGAAGTGAAAAATATGAAGTTTTTCAGGGAGTTGCAGGCCATGGACGGCGATAAGAACTGCCGCCTTCTGGTGAAGGGATTCCGCAGCGACGGATTCTTTTTACCGGTGTCCGAAAAGCGATACAAACTGGAGTTTTTGGGGGATAGCCTGACCTCCGGCGAAGGTACCTACGGTGCCGTGGGCGACAATGACTGGCTCCCCATGTACATGAGCTTCAGTCATGATTATACAAGTATGGTAGCTGATGCTTTGGATGCGGACTTCCGCATCATTTCCCACGGCGGATGGGGCGTTCTTTGCGGCTGGGACAATGACCCCAGACACAATATCCCTTCCTGCTACGAAAAAATATGCGGAATCTCTAAAGGAGAAGTTTTCGAATCCCTGGGTGCCGATAAGCCTTACCGTTTCCGGGATTGGAAGCCGGATGCCATCATCGTAAACTTAGGCACCAACGATGACGCAGCCTTTAAGCAACCTCCTTTTACCGTGCCCGGAACAGGGGAAACCTTCGGCCTTCGCAGCAATCCGGACTCATCTTACAACGAGAATGATTTAGAACTTTTTAAGCAGGCCGTAATTGACTTTTTGTTTATGTTACGACGCAACAATCCCGATTCTCATATCGTATGGGCCTATGGCATGTATGAGTATACCCTGACCTTCCCCATCACGGATGCCATGAACCGCTACCGCAAGATGAGCGGCGATACCAATGTTGCCTTTCTGCAGTTACAGGATACTCCCGCGGATGCCATGGGTGCCCGCAGTCATCCCGGCGTAAAAATGCACGAACAGGCCGCAAAGAAAATCAGTGAATATTTACGCAAACGTTTAGACGCATAACCAGCAGAGAATAGATTCGCAAGCCTTTAAACGCATAACAAAAGCCCGCAATACTGCGGGCTTTCTTTTATTTATTCTTCTTCATCTTTGATTATTCTTCATCATCATCCTCTTCATAACTCATGGATTCCAGCTGCGCTTCTCTTTTCTTCGTGATACTTCCGAAGATGGCAAAAGCAACAAATGTAATCAAAAAGGTACCTATCCCATATCCGGCCATGCAGATAATTACGGTAAGGATATCTGTATCCGGAAGTCTCAATCCTTGAATCAAGCCAATAATCATACATATGAAACCGGCAATGAGGCTATAAGTAAGCCATGCTTTCATCCCGGGAACTGTCCTGTTCTGATAATCCCACAGCCCTTTACGTCCGCAACCGATAATAATAATCAAACTACCTACCATAAAGGTCAGCCAAATTCCCAACATCGGATTCAAAAAATTAAGCTTGAGAATCCAGTCTATAACAATAATCACAAACAGCATGAAGTACATTACCCAAAAGCCCGTCCGCTCTACTTTCATCAGTTCTATTTCCTGTCTTTCGTCTACTTTCTTTTCCAATAATTTCTTTAAACCTGCCATTTTATTTCCCTCTCACTTTCATTTTTCAATTTTGATATTCAGTCTCTTTTCCCAACACTTTTTATTCCTTTTTCTTCCCTGTTTCCGGTAATCGCCTATTCTTCTTCCGGCCAGAACAGCTCATCCAAGGTTTTCCCTAACGCCTTACAGATTGCCAGACAAAGCTGTAATGACGGATTAAATTTTCCGGCTTCTATCATGCTGACGGTCTGTCTGGTGACACCAATCAGTTCTGCCAACTGTTCCTGAGATAAATCTTTCTCTATCCGTGCGATTTTCATTTTCTTATTTTTCAATGGATTCCCTCCTTCATTTTCGAATTAAGCGCTTACTGTAATTGTAATATATACTATATTTTTATAAATGTCAACTATATTATACATTTAAATAAATATATTTTTCTTTTTGTAATATAAAAAGCACCTTCGAGACTTTTATCACTATCTCTCCGGTGCTTCATTCACGCAAAAAAATCAACCCTTAATTCATTTACTGCACAAAATATTTTTTTAAGTATTCCTCTGCCTTTTCATCCGAAAACTCATATTTCTGCTTAATCTTAAAAAGAACTTCTTCTCTGGACAATCCCATTTCCTGACAAATTTGAATTAAAACATCAATACTTTTTTCTATTCCTTTTTCTATTCCCTCTTCATAACGCACTTCCAGAGAGTCATCCATATTGAATTGTGTAAATAACATATTGACCGCCTCCGAACCATTTTCTCTAATAAACCCTGCCATTATTCCATTTGCAACACATTCCTCTATCGTACATGCAATCGCTTCAGAAAGATTTCTTCCTTCTTCCTGATATTCCCTGATTTTTTGCACAAACCACGCATATTCATAAAGCGGTCTGCATTTCTCCAAAATAGGATGGTTACTAAACAAGTTAATATTTATTACTCTTACAATTAATTCTAGCATAGGTTCCTTCGTTTCTTCAATATAGGAATCTGATAATTTCAATATCTTTTCTTTAGGGAAATCTTCTTTTCCATTATAAAAAACATAAAATTCCGGTGTTGGTATTTTAATTTGGGATGATTTGTAAATATTCTTTGCTTCTACCAGTTTCTCGATGGTCCGTCCATAATAAATCACATCCCTAAGCGGCATATTCTCATTGATAGTTGATTGATGTTCGCTGCTTCGCCGCATTTTCCGGTATACTAAAAAAAGCGGTAAACGCGCTGGCCTTAACCTCCCTATTCGATTTTAAATCTTTTTGCATAAATTACCTCCTTTTATCTTTTTAACCATTTGGAAATGTGGCAGAAATGCCCGGCGAACTGCCTTGAGTGAAAGAAATTCCAATAGATTTTAGTTTTTTACTATAACATGTTTTTTCCTATAACACAATATCTCTGCAAATCAGAATCTTCGTCTTTATCCCGCCAAAATCCTCTAAGAAGCTAAAAAAGGGCAGCCCTTCCGGACTGCCCTTAAATATGCAATAGACCATGTATTCTGCTTTTTAGAATTATTCAGCGTCGTTATCGTTGATTTTCTTTTCTAATTTTTCAAGTGTATTCGCTGCAAAATTGCGTCCGCCTACACCAAATGCGATAGCTACTGCTACTGCAACTGCTGCAATGATTAATACGAATGTAGTTTCAACGATTGTTGTTGCTACGCCTAACTGGCTTAAGCAAAGGAATGCAACAAGCACATAAACCGCAACCTTAGCTGTAAGTGCCCAGCCCTTTGCAGCGGGGAACTTCTTAACGATTAAAGCTTCTACTGTATTTGCTGCAAAAATACCGATTGCAAGAATAATTACTGCGCTCAATACAGCGGGCATATAACTGATTACTGCCGCACCGATTTCTGTTAATACAGGAAGGTTTAATACATTGATACCCTGTACTAAGAAGATAATTACAAGTACATATTTCACAACTGCACTGATTACCTTGGAAAGAGAAATTTTCTTTTCTGCATTTCCTGTAATCTTTTCTACTAAAGAATCAGCACCAACACCTGCTAATAAGCTTTCTAATAACTTAGAAACAAGCTTTGCGATAAATAAACCTGCAGCAATAATTACGATTGCAGCAAGGATGCTGGGAACCATATCAAAGATAGAAGTAACTACTGCTTTTGCGGGTGCGGAAATTGCTGCGATACCAAGCTGTTCCAATGCAGAAGTAACTACGATCAGCACGATAAGACCATAAATTACATTTGCAATAATACTGGAGAATGCAGCATTTTCAGAAGCTTCAATACCTGCTTTTTCCTGAAGTGTATCAACCTTGATTGCCTTTAATACGGAAATCAGAAGGTCTTTTACAATATTCGCAATAAACAGACCAACCGCTATGATGATACCTGCTGCTACTAACTTGGGAATAAATCCAAGGAAAGCATATACCATATTGGTAATCGGTGATGCAACGCTTGTCATATCAAGCTTGTCTAATACGCCGGGTAAAAACAGTAAAAAGGTTACAAAATAAGCCAGCTTTGCTACAAATTCAACGGAAGTGTTTGTAACAGTATCTTTTACGCCTAATTTGCTTAAATACTTCTCTGCATTAATAGCCTTAAGCAGTTTCAGTACCAGTGACTTTACGATTTTTGCTGCAATAAACGCAATAATCAGTAAAACAATTGCAAAAATGAAATCAGGAATACCTGATAAGAGTGAATTAATGAAACCCATTGGAAGTTTCCTCCTTTGTATTTTTTATGGGAACTGTGCCCAACGTATATATCGGCGTAAATTCCCAGTTACTTAACCGTTTAAGGAGAAATTATTATTTATTTTTATTTCACTTGTATCCTCTTTTTTATGCTATTGCAAACTGACTGTTATACAGGTTTGCATAAAATCCCTTTTTCGCCAGTAATTCTTCATGATTGCCCTGCTCAATGATGTGTCCGTCCTTCATTACCAAAATCACATCCGCCGTCTGAATGGTAGACAATCTGTGGGCTACAATAAAGCTGGTCCTGCCTTCCATCATGGTGGCAAAAGCTTTTTGGATCTGAATTTCGGTACGGGTATCAATGGAAGAGGTCGCTTCATCCAAAATCAACATGGGAGGAAGGGCGAGCATCACTCTGGTAATACAAAGAAGCTGCTTTTGTCCCTGGGAGAGGCTTCCGCCGTCCTCACCGATTACGGTATCATAGCCCTTAGGCAGACGCCTGATAAAGCTGTGGGCATGGGATGCCTTAGCTGCCGCCACAATTTCTTCTTCGGTGGCATCGGGCTTGCCGGTGATAATGTTATCCCGGATGGTCCCTTTCTTCAGCCAGGTATCCTGCAGCACCATTCCGTAGGAGGTACGCAGACTCTTTCTGGTGATATCGCGGATATCATTTCCATCCACGGAAATACTTCCTTCGTTTACATCATAAAAACGCATCAGCAGGTTGATAATCGTGGTCTTTCCGCAGCCGGTAGGCCCCACGATGGCAATCCTTTGTCCCGGTTTTACCTGCAGGTTCAAATCTTCAATCAGCTTTCTGTCAGGTACATAAGAAAAGGCTACATCCTTTAAGTCCACCTCTCCCTTCGCCTGCGTCAAAACAGCAGCATCTGATGCGTCCGGTATCTGCGGCTCTTCCTCTATCAGTTCAAACACGCGGGTCGCACAGGCAAGCGCATTTTGAAGTTCCGTGATTACTCCCGAAATCTCATTAAAAGGCTTGGTATACTGGTTTGCATAGGACAAAAAGCAAGTCAGCTGTCCCACGGACAGGCCGCCTCTGATGACCGCAAAAGCGCCGGT
>JAFZDQ010000072.1 GCA_017561085.1 Lachnospiraceae bacterium | reverse complement strand
GCTACCTATACCATTGACAATGTCACAAGCGGCGGCTTTTCCTCTACAGAATCTGACAAGCAGAAGAGATATGAGCTTTACCTGGAAACCAGACTGGCAGATGATATGATTGCCAAATTCAGTCAGGTAAAAAGTGCCATGGTGGATGTTTCCATTCCGGAAAATGACGGTACCTTAATCCGTTCCGAGGAAGAGGCATCGGCGTGGATTCTTTTGGAACTGGAAAGTGAATTCACCACGGATAATGCAGCGTTCCTTGCAAAAGCGGTTGCCAAATCCATGGGCAACAAGACCGAAGAAAACATTGTGATCTTAGATACCAACGGCAACATGCTGTTTTCCGGTGATGACAGCTATTCGGCGGCAGGAACCGCCAGCAGCCAGCTTGGCGTAAAAACCCAGTGGGAAAGCAAGGTAAAGAACGAAGTAAGACAGGTTCTCCTCGGAACCAATGAATTTGACAAGATAGAAGTTGCCAGCAATTTAGACCTTAGCTTTTCAACAGGAAAAACCACAACCCATGAGTACTTTGTGCCGGATGATAAAACAGAGGGCTATTTAAGCTCAGAAAGAACCTACAGCTCCGAGTCTACCAATGATGGCGGCGGTGTTCCCGGAACCGATAGTAACGGAGATGTGGAATATGAATACCTGGATGATGCCGGAAGCAGTACCACGGTAGAGGAAACCGAAAGACACTACCTGCCCGGAGAGCGGATTACAGAGAATGAGAATCTGCCCGGTGCCATTGTGTATGAAAGCTCTTCCATTGCAGTAACCGGTATCCGTTACAATGTCATCCGGGAAGAAGATGTAAAGGCTCAGGGACTTCTTGACGGAATCACTTGGGAAGAATATAAGATTGCAAACGCCGAGGGAACCAGAACAGAAGTGGATGACGAAATGTACGAAATTGTTGCCAAGGCAACCGGTTTCCCTAAAGAAAATATTGCTTTTGTAGCCAGAACGGAAAATGTATTTTTTGATAAAGAGGGACTTGGAATATCTGCTTCTGATTTGATCCAGCTGATTCTGATTGTGGTAATTTTGGCGCTGCTTGCGTTCGTGGTACTCAGAAGCATGCGTTCCGAAACTGAGGAAGAGCAGCCGGAAGAACTTTCCGTGGAAAGTCTGCTGCAGTCACAGCCTGTTGTGGAACTGGAAGATATCAGTATGGAACAGATTTCCGAAACAAGGCGTATGATAGAGAAATTCATTGATGAGAATCCGGAAAGTGCGGCAATCCTGCTGAGAAACTGGTTAAATCAGGATTGGGCATAGTACACATAATACATACGGGAAGTAACTTGCGGGAGGATAAATGGTATGGCCAGATTTGTTGATAATAATGTCACCGGCGTCCAGAAGGCGGCAATTTTGCTGATTGCCCTGGGACCTGAAAAATCAGCGGCGATATTTAAGCACTTAAAGGAAGAAGAAATTGAAGAATTAACACTTGAAATTGCAAATACAAGAAGTGTCACACCCCAGCTCAAAGAAGAGATTATCGATGAGTTTTATGAAGTGTGCCTTGCCCAGCAGTATATTGCAGAGGGTGGTATTGCTTATGCCAAGGAACTTTTGGAAAAGGCGCTGGGCACAGAGAAGGCCATGGATGTAATCGGCAAGCTGACAGCATCCCTCCAGGTAAAGCCTTTCGAGTTTGTGCGTAAGACAGATGCGTCCCAGTTGCTTAACTTTATCCAGGATGAGCATCCCCAGACCATTGCCCTTATTTTGTCCTATTTACCGGCAGGTCAGGCGGCCCTTATTATTTCATCCCTGCCGCCGGAGAGACAGGCAGAGGTTGCCAAGCGTATTGCGGTTATGGACAGAACCAGTCCTGACGTAGTAAAGGAAGTAGAAAAGGTATTGGAAACCAAGCTGGCATCCCTGGTAAATCAGGATTACACCATTATCGGTGGTGTGGATGCGGTTGTAGACATCTTAAATACCGTAGACCGCGGTACAGAAAAGCATATCATGGAAACATTGGAAATCGAAGAACCGGAACTTGCAGACGAAATCAGGAAAAAGATGTTCGTATTCGAAGACATTTTGCTGCTTGATGACCGTGCTATCCAGAGAGTTCTTCGTGATGTGGATAATAATGACCTGGCACTGTCCCTTAAGGGTGCAAACGAACAGGTACAGAATGCAATCTTCAACAACTTGTCCAAGCGTCTTGCTGTAATGATCAAGGAAGACATGGAATTCATGGGTCCTGTACGTATGAAGGATGTAGAAGAAGCACAGCAGAAGATTGTAAATATCATCAGAAAGCTGGAAGACTCTGCAGAAATCGTTATTTCCAGAGGTGGAGGTGACGAAATCATTGTCTAGTAATTTGTACAAAGCCGGCTGGGTGGTTGTCCAGCAGGAAGAAAAGCGTGTCATTGATAACAACGCACGTATGGAAGAGCGGTTAAGCAATATAGCGAGAATCCAGCCCGCAGTCTTTGAGGAGAGCGGGATGCCGGAGGAAGCCGGCGACGGATTTACGGATGGCCTTGCCGTAGCGGAAATGGATGCCCTTTTTGCGCCGGATACGCAAGATACCATTATCAAAAGCGTATCCTGGGAAGAAAAAGAGGAACTGCTTCAGGAAATCGAATCAGCCAAAGCGGAGCTGGAAGAACTCCGCCAGACTGCAGATAATATGATTGCGGATGCGAAATCTGAAATCGGTGCCATGCAGATGCGTGCCTATGAGGAGGCCAAGAACCAGGGATATCAGGAAGGCGCAAGACTTGGCCGTGAAGAATGTGAAAGCGCCAAAAAGGAATACGAACAAAAGAAAAAAATGTTGGAGCAGGATTACCAGCGCAGATGCGATGAAATCGAGCAGGATTTTGTAGATGCCCTGACAGGAATTTATGAACATATTTTTAAAGTTGATATCAGCAGATATAAGGGAATCGTAGTGAATCTTTTGGAGAATGTCCTGCAAAAGACAGAAGGAAACAGGAATTTCATGATTCATGTTTCCAAAGCGGATTATGAAAATGTAATGGCAGGAAGAGACCGCCTCAGGGCAGAAGCCGGCGGCGGTACATCCTTAGAGATTATTGAAGATATTACACTGAAGAAAACCCAGTGTTATATCGAAACGGAAAGCGGTATTTTTGACTGCGGACTGGATACACAGCTCACAGAACTTGGGAGAAAACTCAAACTCCTTTCCTACGAAAAATAAGCAAAGGAAGGGCTTTTTGGCTTGGAGACGAAAAAAATTAATTTCAGCAAGTATAATAGAGTGGCCGGTGAGGGCTGTTATACCATCAAAGGCAAGGTGGTAAATGTCGTAGGGCTTACCATAGAGTCCAAAGGTCCCCAGGCCAAGCTGGGTGATATCTGCAGGATTTATCCCGGATTCGGCCAGGCAGAAAAGAGACCTGCCATTGCGGAAGTAGTAGGGTTTAAAGAAGGGAAAGTACTTCTCATGCCCTATGAAAACGTAGAGGGTATCGGCCCCGGAAGCAGTGTGGAAAATACCAACGCCCCCTTAAAGGTACGGGTAGATGACGGACTGCTCGGAAGAACTTTAGACGGTCTCGGAAGACCCGATGACGGATATGAAGTAGGAGGCAGGGAATATTCGGTAGAAGCAAAGCCCCCGGATCCCATGTCCAGAAAAATTATTGATGAAGTATTGCCCCTTGGTGTTAAGGCGGTAGACGGCCTGATTACCGTCGGTAAAGGCCAGAGAATCGGTATTTTCGCCGGTTCCGGTGTGGGGAAATCTACCCTGATGGGTATGTTTGCCCGCAATACAAGGGCGGATATTAATGTCATTGCCTTAATTGGTGAACGT
>JAFZDQ010000071.1 GCA_017561085.1 Lachnospiraceae bacterium | reverse complement strand
GAGCCAATCGAGAACGTAATCACATGTTTACATTTCAAAGTAGATAAGGTAGTCTTTTTTGGCTACTATGATGTAATCGAACAGCAGAAGGAAAAGGTGGAGCGCTTTTTAAAGACCCATTGCAATGTGCAGAAGGTGGTTTTCCATCCCGTGTCTGAGGATGATATGATATCGATTTTAAGAACTATGCGTAAGGAAGTGTCCTTTGAACAGGGGCAGGGGAATGAACTTTACTTCGACATTACCGGCGGAGAAAGTATGGTTTTAGTTGCGTTTGGCATGCTTTCCAGGGAATTTAAGGCATCCATGCATTTGTATGATGTAAAGAAGGATAAGTTGATTGAGATGGACGAGTTCCCCGTCCGCCAGATTAGTGAAAGTGTTGAAACGCAAGAGATTCATCTGACGCTTGATATGCTGGTGGAAATGTATGGCGGAAAAATAAATCATTTCATGAAAAAAGATATTAAGAGCGGTGAGAATGCAGAGTTTGAGGCCGATGTAGCGAAAATATGGGAAGTGGCCAAAGCAAATATCGATAACTGGAATTATTTTTCTGATTTCTTAAGGTCCAAGATGGTGCCCGATGAGGATTTGCAGGTATCCCGTAAAAAGGAATCCCTGGAAAAAGCCCTGGCAGCAGCCCCCGGGAAGATGAAGACGTTAAAGGATTTAAATGCGTTTGTGGAGCCTTTGGCGGCGAAAGGGATTTTAAAAGATTTCAAGAATACCAAAGATAAATATAGCTTCCGTTTCAAGAACGAAGCAATTAAAGATTGCCTGTGGGAAGGCGGAAGTGTGCTTGAATTGCATACTTATCAGCAGGAAAAGAAAATAAGCGATGACTGCCGTGTAGGTGTGCACTTAGATTGGGACGGGAAGATTCATTATGAACCCGGTGTGGATGTATTAAATGAAATTGATGTCCTGACTTTAAAAGGAAATGTCCCCACCTTTATGTCCTGCAAGAGCGGCAGAATGGATTCCAAGCAGGTATTGCACGCGCTTTATGAGCTGGATACCATTGCCAAGCGCTTTGGCGGGGATTATGCCAAAAAAGTATTGGTCACCACCAGAAGTTTTTCGGAGGTATACATGGAACGAGCAGCCGAGATGGAGGTTGAAGTTAGGATTATGTAAACTTATGACCGGTAACGGCGCGGTGCAATGAATGTGCGCTTGGTGATTGTGCATGCAATGAATGTGCGCCTTATGACCGCGCACTTAGTAGCTGCAAATATGCAACGTGTCGCCCGCGAAAATCAGCTGTTCATCTGCATAGGTATCCCAGTTGAACTGTCCGAAATATTCGGTGTATTCATCTAAAGGATCGCCCATAACATAGTCCTTATCCAGGTAATAATTCATGGCATTTAATTTACTCCATCCGCAGGACTGGGCGCGGACATTCAACTCGCTGGTATGGAAACCGTGGTCAGCCCAGGTTTCTACCTGATCCTTGTAGTAGCAGATGGTCTTGATTTCGATACCGGTTTCTGCTTCGTAGTCTTTGATTTCATTGCCGATGATTTCACAAAGATAACGGTCAGCCTGGTTACATTTGTATCTTTCGATAAAGATATCCTGATAGTTGCGGTACTGCCAAAAAGCGAGGAAGCAAAGCAGCACCAGAAGAAGCTGTTTGCCTATCTTAGCCGGATTTAAGGAAAGGGTGCACCAAATCAAAAGCATACCAAGGATGCAGCCGTATGGATAAATAATACGGGATTCATAAGCCCCGTATACCCCCATGATATAAGGGAAAAAGCTGACGATGATACAGCCGGCGGTTAAGTAAATATACGCCGGTAGAATCCACATATTCGCAGGCTTTTTTTCTAAGAAGATGCATAAAAGGATAACAGCGAAAACCAGCAGAATGAAACGATAATAATCATTTAACTGGAAGAATTTACCGGTGGAAATATCAACAACCTTATTAAGGACAACACGCAGATTTTCAAAAATATTACTGATGCCGCCCATGCGGGAGCTCTTTAAACAGAACTTGGTAACCAGAAACGCCAGCAGAAGATTGCTGCCGTAAAGACCTGCTACCAAAAGGTTTCCGATAAAGAAATCCTTTGCATTTTTCGTATGCTTTAAGATAAGAGGCAGACACAAAATGACGAACAGCCCTAAGGTCACCTGATAAATAAATACTGCAAGTAAAAGGGAAAGTGCTGCAAGGAGCAGTGCTTTTTTCTTTTTGGTCCGGAAGAAATAGGCTACGGCGCCAAAAGCCACGGCATTGCAAAAGATGGCAAACATAAACAGTCCTTTTTCAATGAACAAAAAGTATTCAATGAAAAAAGGATTTACTACGGTAACCGTCGCCAGTAATACGCAAAAGAACGCATTCTCCTGGTATTGGAGCAATACATGGGCGATGATAACAAGTGCCGAATAAAGGAAAAACAATGCGGCCGCATAAGAGAGATAATAGATGATGCCGCCGGAAAGACCGATGGCTTCAATCACATAGTAAATAAGTCCGTTTATCACTCTGCCGTTTTCATAAAGCATCCACTGCCAGGTACCTGCTTCCTCAAAGGTTGCATAAGTGTCCGTCGCCAGTTCCATAATGGAATTGATTCCGAAATACAAAAGAACAATCCAGAAGGTATAGGTTAAGATTTTCGGATTAACGGATAAACCGGAAAAATAATTTTTAATGTTTTCTACGGAAAATGTTTTCACGCTTTTCTTTTTTTCTTTCGTATTCATAAAAGGTATATGCTCCTTGATTAATGTCAATTTATATAGTATTTACACGTTACATTTTTGACGAAATGTTCTTTTTCAGCATACACGTTTTGCTGATATTCGTCAATTGATAGGTTTGTTTCAAAGCATTAATTCAAAGCATCTTTTCAAAGTACATTGTTTAGTATATAATGAAAATCAATTATGAAAAGGAATCTATCAGATATATGAAAAAGAAACTGCAATGGTGCGTAATAGTTGCTTCGTTATTATTCCTGGCTGTGTTTTTGTGTCGGGAATCCATAGCGGCGAAATTGCGTGCGGATGTAATAGAAGTTCCGGTTGTCTCCCGGGAAGAGATAGCGGAATTAATTGATGGGAAAACACAGGAAGCGTTCGGTTTTGCGAAGGTTTGGTTTGATGAGGCCAGGGTACCTTATGACAAAGAGTCCAATACGCTTTTTATTCCCCAGAATATATCAGATGCCTATTGGCAGGGGGAACTGACAGCACGTAAAAAAGGTGCGAAGCTTTATTTCCTTACCGATGAGCTTTTAGGGGATAAGGAAGAGGCAATTGCAAGCGGGCACGCATTTACCCTTTATTATTTGGAAGATGGGGCATATGCGACTTATCAGCTGGTGTTCACGGGAATGCCCGTGATGATTATCTCCGGGAAAAAGGATATCGGGGCTCCGGAGGACCGGAATTGGACTGCGGATATGCAGTTGTATGACCCTTATCATTCCGCTTCCAAAATTCAGAAATCCAAGTGTAATTACCATGTCCGTGGCGGATCCTCCCAGCATTATCACAAATCGAACTTTAAGTTAGAGCTGGAGGGAAAGAAATTATCCCTTTTGGGAATGCGGGTAGATGATGACTGGATTTTGAACAGTCTTTATGATGATGCGGGCCTGATACACAACAAGGTTTCCACCAGTGTGTGGCGTGAAATTGCGAACTATAACAATGTTCCGAATGATGAGGGGATGACCCAGGAATATGTGGAGTTATTTTTGGGTACCAGATATGTTGGCGTTTATACCTTGGGAGAGCGTGTGGACCAGACCACCCTTTCTCTGAAGGATGAAGATATTTTGTACAAATGCAGGGCAGACAGAATTCCTGAGGAGCACAATTATACCAATGAGAACACAGATGAAATGCGGCCTATTTTTGTACTGAAGTACCCTAAGGAGCCTTCGGCGGAGGATTGGAATCCGTTAAAGGACTGGGTCAATTATTTTTGTAAGGACCGGCTGACAAGCTACGAGCAGGGCAAGGCACTGCTGAATATGGAAAATTCCGTGGATTACAATTTGTTTACGCTGCTTATTTGCGGTGTGGACAACATCCGTAAAAATGTATTTTTGGTAGCGGAGTATCAGGGGGACGGAACCTATCAGTTTAAAAAGGTGCCCTGGGATATGAATGCCACCTGGGGAAATCCGTGGGTATATGATGCTACTTGCAATTATACGATTTATGACCCTTCTTATATTGAAAATATGAGTACCTGGCCGACGGATATGGACACTTTATACGACTATGGTGAGGCTGAAATGTCCGTACTTTTAAGGGATAGATGGAAGGAACTGCGGGAAAACGGCGTGATTACCAAGGAGAAGATTTATGAGATGCTGAATGAGGAATTCAGTTACCTCCACGGTTCGGGCGCCTATGAAAGAAATTATGCCCTTTGGACCAACGGAACGGAATTTTGGCAGGATGAATTTATTTATGAGTATGCGGATGCCAGAATTGATGTGTTGGATGAATATTTTGAGAAGTTATGTAAAGAGGCGGCGCAGAAAGCCGGTTCAAACCTTGGGGCAGAGTAAGGAATGAGATGCAGAGCAAGGTGTGTTGCAGAGTAAGGAATGTGCTGCAGGGCAATTCATAGTAATGAAATGGTGAAATTATGGATTATAGACATGAACTGAAGTTTTTGGTGTCTGACCGGGACTTAGAAATCCTGCGTTATCGTCTGAAGCCGCTGCTGAAGCAGGACAAGCATCAGACGGGGGATTCCTACCGGATACGGAGCTTGTATTTTGATGATTACAGGGATTCCTATCTTCAGGAAAATGAAGACGGGGTGGATAACAGGAAAAAGTACAGAATCCGTATTTATGACGGAAAAGATACCACCATCAAACTGGAAAAAAAGAGTAAAATACGGACCATGACAGCCAAAGAGGGAACGCTCCTTACCAAGGAAGAGACCTTGCTTTATATGAAAGGGCAGGCGCCGGCGATGAAAGAGGGAGATTCCTTTTTGAAAAAGGATTTTTTTGCACAGATTAAGGCAGGGGGCCTTAGACCCGTAACCATCGTGGAATACGAGAGGACTGCCTTTGTGGGAAAAATAGGGAATGTGAGAATTACCTTTGACAGGAATATCAGTGCAAGCAGTAAGGTGGAGCGGTTTTTTGAGTATGCACCGATGATGCCGGTACTTCCTGTAGGGCAGCATATTCTGGAAGTAAAGTATGATGAGCTTTTACCGGATTATATTGCGCAGGTGATGGAAATCGGAAATCTCCAAAGGACTTCTTTTTCCAAATATTATTACGCACGCAGAAACGAAAACATGTATGAATAGAGAGGATGAAACGATGAATTTTACAGATGTAATCAAGAAATCAGTATTAGAGGGATTTTCCTACGCAGATATGACCACTGCCAAAATAGTTACAACATTGGCGATTACCTTTTTGCTGGCAGTTTATATTTTCTTTGTTTATAAGCTGATTACCAAAAGTGCTTTTTATTTCAAAAGCTTTAATGTAAGTATGGCGATTATTTCCGTGGTAACGGCGGGTATTATTTTGGCGATGCAGTCCAGTATCGTGATTTCCCTGGGTATGGTAGGTGCACTTTCCATCGTCAGATTCCGTACCGCAATCAAAGACCCCATGGATCTTCTGTTTTTGTTCTGGTCTATCGGAACCGGTATTATCTGCGGCGCCGGATTATATGAAATTGCCGTGATTTTGGCGGTTCTTGTGACAGTGGGTATTTTGATTTTAAATATGCTTCCTGCCAGAATGAGCCCCTATCTTTTGATTGTAAATGCAGATGATGCCGACACAGAGGATGCGGTTTATCAGATTTTAGAGGAGCTTGGAGCAGCATACAGACTTAAGTCCAAAAATATTACCGCCGGCGGAATGGATTTGATTTTAGAGGTCAAAACCAAAAGGGAAAAAGAACTGGTACAAAAGGTTGCCAAAACAGAAGGTCTTTTATCTGTTTCCCTGCTTGCCCATGAAGGTGAAATTAAAACGTAATATTGAATAAAAATATATTTTTTAAAATAATGGAAAAGTATACAAAAAGAGACACAATATTTCTAATATCGTGTCTCTTTTCCGTTCTTGACTTTAAACTTATGGGGGAGTAATCTGATTTTAAGGGGATTTTTCTGAAAAAGAGAAGCGGAAGTTTAGGGGGACGAATATGGGCGCATATGCAAATAAAGAAGTAACCGATGATATTGCCGTATATCTTGAGGACCGGGAATACATAGCCAACAAATATGTAATGAAGTGCTTTTTTATTACGATGGTCTTTTTCGTGGTTTCCTTTGTGCTGAATTTGCTTAATATATTTGTGGTAGACCAGGATGTTATGGCCTCCGGATTTTATCCGTCGCTGGTGATTTACTGTATCATGTGGCTGGTTACCAGGAAGGTGTCCTTGTCCAATCCCAAAACCAAGTATTTTATTCTGCTTGGAATGATGGTTGTGTATACGATTATGGGTGTGACCATTACCTATCACGTGGTTTTAACATCGATTCTGCCCTTTTTGTATGCAACCCTGTATTCCTCCAAACGGATTATGAAATATAGCTATGGATTGGCGGTAGCCAGTACATTTATTACGGTATACGGAGGCTATAACTGGGGCCTTTGTGATGCCAATATGGCACTTCTTACTACAGGCAGATTGAGTGAGTATGTTTCCGGTAATCAGTTCCTGCTTACGACCGTAAACGAAAATCCGCTGTTTACGCTGGCGTTGTTTTTTGTGTTGCCCAGATGTCTGATTTATATTGCGGTTGCGTTTGTCTGTAACAACATTATCCGGATTGTAAGTGGAAGTTTGGAGAAAGCAAAGCTTACGGCCGAACTGGAGAAAGCCAAGATTGAAGCGGAAAATGCCAACAATGCGAAGTCTAAGTTCCTGGCAAGAATGTCCCATGAAATCAGAACCCCCATCAACGCAATTTTTGGTATGAATGAAATGATTCTGCGGGAGAGTAAAAATCCCGCTATCCAAAAGTATGCATCCGATGCCAAGGATTCCTCCGTGATTTTGCTTGGTATCGTCAATGAAATCCTGGATTCCTCCAAGATTGAATCAGGAATGATGGAACTGGTGCCGGTGAATTATCATCCGGGTGCGTGGTTGAATGATATTTATAACATGATGAATGTAAGAGCCCGGGAAAAGGGCCTGGAGCTTAAGTTTGAAATAGATTCCACGATTCCCGGAGAGTTGTACGGGGATGATAAACGAATAGGGCAGGTACTGATTAATTTGCTCAGTAACGGCGTGAAATACACGGACAAAGGAAGTGTCACGCTTAGTATAAACTGCGAAAGAAAAGAAGATGTTGCGGTTCTTTATTTTTCCATCAAAGATACCGGTATCGGTATTAAGCAGGAAGACTTAGGGAAGCTGTATGAGGAGTTTAAGCGAATTGACCTTGGCAGAAACCGGAATGTAGAAGGAACGGGACTTGGTCTGTCCATTGCAAAGCAGCTGTTGCTGCTGATGTATAGTGACCTGCAGATTGAAAGTGAATACGGAAAAGGAAGTGAATTCTTCTTTGCACTGGAGCAAAAAATCGTGAATCCGGAGCCTATAGGGGATTTTGTGCAGCGTGATACGCAGACAGTGGCATCCGGTGGTGAAAAAATGTTTACCGCACCTTTAGCGAAGATATTGATTGTGGATGATGTGGCGATGAACCGTACGGTATTTAAGGTGCTTTTGAAGCAGACCGGAATACAGGTTTTGGAAGCCCAAAGCGGAGAAGAATGTTTGGAAATCCTGCAAAAAGAATCCGTGCACATTGTATTTTTGGACCATATGATGCCCGGTATGGATGGTATCGAAACCAAGCATCAAATTGCTAAGATGAATTTGTGTCCCGGCGTGCCGATTGTCATGCTGACGGCCAATGCTCTTTTGGAAGACCGGGAACTGTATCGCAAGGAAGGCTTCGATGCATTCCTTTCCAAACCCATTATGGTAGCCAAACTGGAAAAACTGATTTTAAAGTTTTTGCCCAAGGAACTGATTACGGAAGGCGCTTATGCACAGCCGGAAGAATCTGCGGAAGCGGTTATGGAATTACCGGAATTGGAAGAGTTTGATTTTTCCTATGCACTGGGAATTTTGCAAAAAGAAGAACTTCTCATGAAGTTTTTGGAAGATTTTTATAAAACCTTGGAGCCACTACAGGAAAGACTGGATTTCTTAAATGAAAATCTGGAGGAGGAAGAGATTCTTTCGGAGTACCGTACCGGCGTACATTCCTTAAAGAGCACGGCGGCTACGGTTGGAGCGCTGCTTTTATCAAAGACAGCCCGTTTATCGGAAATGGCAGCCATAGAAAAAGACCTGTCCAAAGTAAGGGTATTGCATCCTATTTTGCAGGAAGAAATCAGCAAGCACAAAGCGCGTATCGGCACAATGCTCCGGCCCAAGGAAAAAGAAAGCGCGGAATTTGTGGAAGCGGCTTATTTGGATATGTTGAAAATGAGTCTGGAAAGATACGATTATACAACTGCAGATATGGTATGCGGTGAAATGCAAAAG
>JAFZDQ010000070.1 GCA_017561085.1 Lachnospiraceae bacterium | reverse complement strand
TCCCGGAGACATCACCAAATAAATGCAAATCATCTTCCGTAACAAATTTCACGCCATATTGCGGCAATGCTGTCGTTCCAAACCAATAATCAGCATGGTCATTCCAATAGTCTTTATTCTTTTCGATGATTGAATGCTCCAATCTTTTCTCCCCCTGTTTAACAGTAAATTCCCTGTTATCCCTCATAATTGCGGCAAATCGCAATCACATCCAAATATTCCTTTATCTCTTCCTCAGAAACTTGCACCTTTTCCAGATACCTTTCCGCCATATATTCACTAAGCGGTCTGATAAGGAAAACAGTTCTCGCTATATCAAATAACTTAGGCCCACGACAAACATTCATAAAATCTATTACCACAGGTGTTCCATTCTCTTCCATGAGAATATTATTAGGATGAAAATCACCATGTAATATATGGTCGCCGTCAGGCAACGCGTCCATTTTTGTGCATATTTCACGATAATCTGCCGTTCTATTTTTTACCATGACAGATAAAAAATCTTTGTAGGATAATAATTCTTTTGATTTCTGACTAAGAATTGCAAGATGTGTTTTTGTAAGAATATCTATGTATTTATCCGCTTTTTCCGGATTTTCGGCTATTAGATTTAACAATGACCGTCCTTCTATCTTTTCATAAATAATTCCTCTGCGATTATCTATGGTAATCAATTTAAAAGGCACCGGAACACGGATATTTCTATCATACAGTTCCTTTGCATTTCGAAATTCCAATTCCACATACTCGGCCGGATAGCCTTCAAAGAAAAGCTTACATACTTTTCCCTCACTATATTCATATACTTCCGCTGTATTTCCTCGGGCTAATAATTTTTTCATAATTTATCTATATATGCCTCAATCACTACTAAAATTTCTACCGCTCTTTCATACTGTTCTTCTGCATCCTGCTTAGAAACAATGAAAAAATCGTCATAATCGCAACTGTTTCTAATTTGAAATGCCTGTTGCAGATACTTCGAATATTTTTTGTCAAAAATCCCTGTCTTTATAAATTCTTTTTGGAAGTAGGCAATTACCCCTGCATGCTTTGAAAAATCGACCTGCTTAATAGCAAGAGTTGCCCGAATAGCAGAAAATATGGCATAATAAGACCTTCCGACAGAATCCTTATAAAGTCCGGCTTCCAAAAGCAACTTAGCTGATGTCAATTTTTCATGGGCTGCAGACAAACGATAATTGATTAAATCATCCAATCTTTTTGCCCTCCTCCGCAATACTGCGATAATATGGAAGTGTCTGCTTATATTTCGTAAATTCATCATAAGGAACTACTGTGGGAGAAACGATTACATCATTTTTCAGACCAATTTCTGCAGACATATCCCAAACCTGCTTGAGTCTCTTTTGCAAATCCTCACGTGAACCATTAACTAACGCCACAATATCTATATCCGAATCCTCCGTATAATTACCTCTCGCATAAGAACCAAAAAGAACTATCTCAACAATATCGTCTCCATAAACAACTCTATAGCAGTCCACCATAGCCTTTGTAATTTCATTCAACTGCGTCTCTGTACACATCCATATCACCTCCTAAATTTCATTATATGCTAAGCATATAGCATTTTCAATTACACCTTAAACCGATACCCCACGCCCCAAATCGTTTCGATGTATTGCGGCTTCGCGGAGTCAAACTCAATTTTCTCACGGATTTTCTTAATATGCACGGTGACAGTTGCGATATCACCAATAGAGTCCATATCCCAAATCTCACGGAACAGCTCTTCCTTCGTATACACACGGTTAGGGTTTTCTGCTAAGAAGGTCAGCAAATCAAACTCTTTACCGGTAAAAGCCTTCTCCACGCCGTCTATCATGACGCGTCTGGCAGTCTTGTCAATGCGGATACCTCTAATTTCAATGACATCATTTTGTCTCTGGCTGGAACCTACCAGTCTTTCGTATCTGGCCATATGCGCTTTCACACGGGCCACCAACTCGCTGGGACTGAAAGGCTTGGTCATATAATCATCCGCGCCAAGGCCCAGACCTCTGATTTTATCAATATCATCCTTCTTGGCAGATACCATAATAATGGGAATGTTCTTCTCTTCGCGGATACGCTTACAAATCTCAAAACCGTCAATGCCGGGCAACATCAAATCCAGCACGATTAAGTTAAACTCTTTGGAAAGGGCACTCTGAAGTCCCTCGTCACCATTATTACAGATTTCTACCTCAAAACCACTCAGCTCTAAATAATCCTTCTCAAGGTCCGCAATTGCTTCTTCATCTTCAATAATTAAAATTCTGCTCATTTCTCTTCCTCCAAAATTTTAGTCTTCTCTTCTATTATCAATCAAAATCCTGTCCGGCTTACGCTTCGCCTTCTTCGGCTTCAAACCTTACACACTATCCGCGTCCACAGAAGGCTCCTTCATCTCCTGATACTTCCGGATTACGAAATGCATACAGGTTCCTTCGCCTTCTTTACTGGTGGCCCAAATGTAGCCGCCGTGGTCTTCGATGATCTTTTTCACGATGGAAAGTCCGATGCCGCTGCCGCCCTGGGATGAATTCCGGGACGCATCCGTACGATAAAACCGCTCGAATATATTGGGTAAATCCTTGGCCGCAATGCCTTTGCCATTATCTTCTATCTCTACCCGGATGGCATCCAACTCATCCAAAATCCTGATTTCAATTTCCCCTTGGGGCTTATCCATGTATTTCACGCTGTTGCCGATGATGTTGTTAATCACACGCTTCATCTGCTCGGGGTCCGCAATAATCACCGTATCCGGCGATACCAGATTGGAATAATTCAGTTCAATACTGTGGGAATCCAAATCCAGTCCTACGTCCTCCACGCAATCCCGGAAATACTCCCCTACATTAATCCGATGGAAATGATAAGGAATCCGGTTGGAGTCAATGCCTGAATAAACCGTCAATTCGTTAATCAATCTGTCCATGTCGTTGGCTTTATTATAAATGGTTTTGATGTATTTATCCATCTTTTCGGGCGTATCCGCCACGCCGTCCATGATACCCTCCACATAACCTTTGATGGCGGTAATGGGCGTTTTCAAATCGTGAGAAATGTTGCTTACAAGCTCCCTGTTTTGCTTTTCGGCAGTCAGCTTTTCATCTGCAGACTCCTTCAGCCGGAGCCTCATATCCTCATAATTCCGGTAAAGGGCACCGATTTCGCCCTCCTCTTCAGAATCCGTGGGAAGCATATACTCCAGATTGCCCTCCGCAATATTTTGCATAGCCACATTCAGCTTGTGTATGGGCCCGAATACCCCCTTACTAATCCAATTTGTCAAAAATAAACTGGTCAGAATCAGGATAAAAATAATCGCAATGGCCATATCCACAAACAACGTCCTGGAAAAAACAGAATTGGCCCTGGTAATAATGAAAAAGCTTCCTTCGCTTCCGTCCGGATAATAAAAATCCATTTGACGGATTAATTTGCCCATATCATCATAGTAAACACTCTGTGCTACCCGGGAATCGATATCTTCCGGTTCAAAAGGCGGTAACTTATCAAAAATCTGATCTGCTGCCAACTGGTTCCCCGTATAATACATCACGTCATCCTTACGTAAAATAATATAGGAAGACCTTCGCGCAACCCTGGCATTTAATTCACCCAGCACTGCTGCGTTCTCCAAAAACTCCGGTTCCTGCTGCAGTCTCTCTCTGACATCCATAAAAATTTCATCCGACATGGTCCTGGACATCAGGGTCGGGTCCATCCATAGATTCACATCCCTGTTTTGAATTCCCAAATCTTCCTGCTGTCTGGTTAAGAAGCTTCCGATACAGACAAAGGCCGTAATCGCCAGTGCACTGGGCAACAAAATAATCGTAAAAAATGTAATTAACAATCTGGTCCTAAATTTCATCCGAAAGATTTCTCCTTAGGTAAAAATGATCATTATGTGTTATTTTATATGCATTATATCACACTATCCCCAATACGTTTATTTAAAGACCAAAAACTTTCTCTAAAAAATTTATAAAAAAGTGTTGACATATGACGATAATTTGTTATACTAATATCAGTAACAGTTACTGTTTTTAAAAAGAAAGGATTAACGAATGAACCTGAAACACAGTAAACAGCGGGATTCCATTATGGAGTTTCTTTCAGGAAGAAAAGATCATCCTACTGCGGATATGGTTTACATGGGTGTCCGCCAGTCCTTTCCTAACATCAGCCTCGGAACGGTTTATCGGAACCTCACCCTTTTGGCTGACATCGGCGAAATAGCTAGGATTCGCGTAGGCGACGGTGTGGATCATTTTGATGCTGACACCTCCCCGCATTATCACTTCATTTGTAAGGAATGTGGCGGCGTTTCCGATTTAGAGATGGAAAATATGGATACTTTAACTGAAGCTGCCGGTAAGAATTTCGGCGGCAGGATAGAAGGCCATGTCAGTTATTTTTACGGACAATGTGAAAACTGCTGTAAACAAAAAATGTCTTAAAAGGACAGAATTTAAAGAAACAAATTAAGAAACTAAGAAGTTAAAATCAAAAAAATTGTAAACGAAAAGGAGATTAAAAGTATGAAATTTGTATGTCAGGTATGTGGTTATGTTCATGAAGGAGATTCTGCACCCGAAAAGTGCCCCATCTGTGGAGTTCCCGCAGAAAAATTCACAGCACAGTCTGCTGAAAAAACTTGGGCTGCTGAACACGTTGTAGGTGTTGCACAGGGCGCACGCGAAGATATCATTATGGACCTTAGAGCAAACTTTGAAGGTGAATGCTCCGAAGTTGGTATGTACCTTGCTATGGCTAGAGTTGCTCACAGAGAAGGTTATCCTGAAATCGGTCTTTACTGGGAAAAGGCAGCTTGGGAAGAAGCAGAACACGCTGCGAAATTTGCAGAACTCTTAGGCGAAGTTGTTACTGACTCCACCAAGAAGAATCTTGAAATGAGAGTTGATGCTGAAAACGGCGCAACCGCAGGTAAGTTCGACCTTGCTAAGAGAGCGAAAGAATTAAACCTTGACGCTATCCATGACACCGTTCATGAAATGGCTAGAGACGAAGCAAGACATGGTAAGGCATTTGAAGGATTACTGGCTAGATACTTTGGTTAAGCTATAAGCCATGCAATAAAAGTAAAGTCACACTCATGGGGAGTTTACTCACCTAAGAGTGTGACTTTTTCTTTTATTATACGGCGCAAGCCGTCCAACGAGGAAATGCGTAGCATTTTCGAGTCTGGCATGGCTTATTCATCGCATTTCAACTTACTTCCTATACATCCGACCATATGCCCACCCGAACACCGCTACAATCACCGCTACATTCCCCAGCACCACCGCAATGCACTCTCCGCCCACATCAAATCCGGGCAGTCCATTCAAAAGCAGGGAAATCTGCTGGGAATAAAAGAACTTCGCCACTTTCCCGATGGTCTCATTAAACATAGACAACATAGGCAGGAAGGAAAACACCAACATTACAGGTACCGTCATGGATGTGGCTGACATCTGATCCTTACTGAACACGCCGATGGCCGCACCCAGTACAATGCTAATCACATGCCCTGCTGCCATAATCACCAAAAACTGAAGCAGGTCCTCTCCCCGGTAACCGCCGGCAAGTCCCATCACAAGGGACCCCGCCATACAAATCAGCCAAATATAAATGGCATTTCCCAAAAGGTACTCTCCTGCTTTCACATTGGCCATATGTAATACCCGCAGGGTATTTTTTTCTTTTTCCTCTGCGATCATGGAGGAAATGCTCACAAGGGGCGCCATACCGATATACATGGTGGCAAACATATTCACGAAAAAGTGGTCCGGCATTCCCTCGATGTTCATGGCGCTTTCCATAATAATTGTCATCATGGGAAACATCAAAAACTGAATCAGAATTGCCTTATTTTTAAAGGTATCCTTCATTTGTTTCCACAAAATTGCCCAAATATGATTTCTCATTTATCAAGTCCCTTTCCTGTCAATTCCATAAAAACGGTTTCCAAATCCGGCTCCGTGGAATGAATGGTTTCCAGCATGCCGTCCCTTAAAAGCTCCGCGATTTTTGCCCCGCTCTCCGGCGTATGGGCAAGTGCTAAATCACTACCGTCCTTTAAATGAACCTGTAATTTTTTCTGATGATTATAACGGCGGCAAATCTCCTCCGGCGCACCGAATTCCACGATATTTCCCTCATTTAAAAGAGCAATATGGTCGCACAATTTCTCCGCCTCATGCATATTGTGAGTGGTTAAGAAAATGGTGGTGCCTTTTTCTTTTTCCTGCAAAATCAGCTCGTGGATTGCCTCCACGGTCATTGGGTCAAGGCCGCTGGTAGGCTCATCTAAAAACATTATCCTGGGGCTGCGTAGCAGTACTCTTGCAAAGGAAAGCCGGTTTCTCATTCCTTTGGAAAGATCACTTACTTTTTTCTTAGCGGCATCCTTTAAGCCTACATACTCCAAGATCTCCAAAATCTTCCCGCTTCCGCGGCCGTCTACCATTTCATAAAATTTCAGATTATCAAAACAGCTCATTCTCTCGTACAGACCGAAATTATCCATCATAATTCCCATCTGCATATAATCTTCGCCGGATAAAGCAGTGGACTGTTTGCCCAGAATTTCTACACCGCCGCCGGTAGGCGTAAGCTGTCCGGTCAGGATATTGATTAAGGTCGTTTTACCTGCTCCGGAAGGACCGAGAAGTCCAAAGATTTCACCCTTTTGAACCTCTAATTGAATCCCTTTCAGTACCATCTGCGTACCAAACTGATGATGTACATCCCTAATACTGATTTCTGCACCCATTTATTCTTCTCGTATAATCCAATTATCAAATATAAGACGATTGGATTAAACATTTCCTTTCTTTTTATTTTTGATATGTTAAAGAGCTCATCTGCTCTTGTATAATACTTAAAGCACTGTGGATTTGTCATTTTAATCATACAGCTAT
>JAFZDQ010000007.1 GCA_017561085.1 Lachnospiraceae bacterium | reverse complement strand
GGTGATAATTTCTCCCAGGATTACAAAGCCGATAGAGCTGTACTGCCATCTGGTTCCCACTTCTCCGTGAAGTCCTCCGGAAATCGCTGCTGCAACCCAGTCAAACTCACCTTCTCCGTCCCAAGCCTTTGCATAGATGTCGATTAAATCCCACGCATCCGGACATCCTTCTTCCTGAAAGCAGCCCCAGTCCGGGCTGATTGCGGAGGTATGTGTCAGTAAATGATGTATCTGAATATTCTGAAAAGGAGCTTTCGCAAATGCAGGTAAAATCTCGGAAACCTTCGTATCCAGACGGATAAGTCCCGCCTCAACAAGCTGCATAATTGCCACAGCAGTCATGGGTTTGGTGACAGAAGCAATCTTAAACACGGTATCCGGCTTCATATCCACCTGTTCAAGTGAACTGCCTCTTCCCATTGAGGCGTTTGCAATAATTTTCCCCTTGTGGGAGATGGTGTACTGCGCACCAAAAATAATTTCTGTGTCAATCAGTCTCTGAAAATGCTCATGGAGCACGTCGAGCCTGCTGCTGTCGTAGCCGGTTTCTTCCGGACGACAATCCACTGTTCCCTGTAAAACGTTCATCTTTTTTCCTCCTTTTTCCCTTAAAATATTATGTTTGAAATATATATATAAGACTGCGCGTATGCACAATCTCCGCGCGCGGTGTGAGCGAGCAGTATTACGAAGTATAAAAAAGCTTGCGTAGCAATTATCTTCCATTCTGCGAGGTATAAAAAAAGCGCATCCGACAAAATCTATCGAATGCGCGCGTAAACTAAAAGACGTATAGAGAAAAGTCTAAACGGCAAACGACAAAGGATTATATAACTGTAAAAGAAATAATGTAGTATAAGTTCTCTTTGTCATGACTTTTTCTCCTTTCCTAATATTTCATATAGACTAACACCTGACTTTACACTTGTCAAGGATAATATGGGTAAAATTAGCAAAAATTGAGAAAATTTTATGCGAATATTAAGAATACTTCTTTCAAACTATTTAAATGCTGGGATAATATGATTATTTATATCATTTTTCTGCCCTCAGTACAAACCTCTGGTTCGGATACCCGAACTCTTCTATCAACTCATCTTCCTCAAAGCCGAATTTCTTGTACAAGGCCCGCGGCGCGGTTCCTTTTTCATCCTCTTCCCGAAAGGTTGATACTGTGATATCTTTGGTTGGGTCTAAGTTTTTGAGCGCTTCCTGAAGTAGCATAGACGCAACCTTGCATCTCCGATAACGGGGCGATACGCCCAGACAACAAATCATATTGCGTCCGTACGAAAACAACAGCACTCCTACTATTTCTTCCTCTGTTTTCACGCAGAGAGCCTGCTTTTTAGCCATAAATCGCAAAACTGTTTCCCGATGTGCAAGCAAACTTTCCTCTGTTTCCAGTCCCGGGAAGTTCCAACGGATTCCCCGGACCAGTGCCATCCACTGTTCTATATCTTCTTCTTTTCCAAATAGTAATTGCATAAAATACTCCGTTTTCCAATCCAATACTAAATATATATAAAGTTCGTTATTTCTCTCGATTGCTGTCATCAGCTTATGTATGACTTGTTTCAGTCTTGGCTATTCGTTTGGTCGTAATAGCAAGACACAAAAATAACCGCCCTGTCCTGACAAACTCGGCGATTATTTTTATCGCTAAACATTAGGCTAACCGTCTATCGGTAGCACCTTTTTCAATAATATCGTATCATCTTATCCCCATCGTGCCAAATAGATATCTGTCTTCCACTATATTTAAAAATTTTTAATTAGCGGACCTTTTCTACATTCGCAATTTCAAACCCTACTTTCTTGTATAACATCAGGGCATCGTTATTCCACTTTGCAACATGTAAGATAATCGGTTTATTGCTTTTCTTTCTAATATGTTGTATTCCCCATAATAAAAGTTGCTTGCCATATCCTTTATGTTGAAATTTCTTATTCACTATTAAATCATCTATCTCATTGCCATAGCATGCAACCGAACCAATGATTTCTCCTTGATTCATTAGTAAAAAGATATCCTTAATCTTATCAACAATTTGAATATATTCACTTAGGAAATTATATGGTTGAATATCAAGTGCTTTTCGCATTTCATAAAAGCACTCATTGTATATTCTCATATAGTCAGGAAAAAACTCCTCCTTGAAAGGAATACATACAATGTCACTTATTTCAGTGCTATCAGCCACGTACATCATTTCATATGCTATTATTTCCATTGTTTTTCAGCTCCACAAATTATCACCAATTAATCCCATATCGCTTCTTCGCCTGTTGCCAGTTCTCCCCATTTACTTGCCCAGGACTCAACAAAACAAGAGGTATAACGAAGATTTTTTTCTTTGCGAAGCTTTTCAAAATAAGCATTTCTGCCCCACACAAGAGAAATAATACCAACAAATAAAAACAGCGGTCCCAATACTATGGACTGGATGCAATGACCATATTCATGCACTCTGATTTTTTCTCCATCGGCAATTTCATCATTTGGCGTAAATATAAATAATCCCAAACTCAAGCCGCTACGGGTATCCCACCTGGTATCTATACAACCGCGATATGTAGTATGCGGATATTTTCTTAACTGAATAAAAAAGAACAAACCAACCAGCGTTGGCAACAATCCCCAAGTACATTGAAGAAGAATGAATAAAAATTTTTTCATGCTATTACCTCCGTAATTCCACCAAATAATCATAACTATAACTATGCACGTACAACTGGCCGTCTTTTTCCACCAGAAGTTCCGGCATCTTCTTAAGTTCCAGCTGGCTGACCACCTTTCCGGTGTTTTTATCAATCTGATAAATAAAGTCCTGTTCATCCGTGAAGCCGTAGCCACAAATGATAATATCATCCTTTACGATGAAGTTCATGGTATTGTAGGTCTGGTCAGCACTTCGCCACAAAACCGCGTCATTTTCCAAATCATAGGCCAGTAAATAACAGGTGCCGGGCATCGCATATCCGTTATAAAGATAACCCATGTAAAGAATTCCTTCCTGTAGGGACGCACAGTTCCCCATGAAATACCACCGGTCCATCTGATAGGAAACGGCATGCAACAACCGGCCTGAATTTCTGTCATAGATACTAAGGCCTGTGTTGGTCCAGTCATAAATGTAGTTTTCATCATAAAAAGCGCTACCGCAAAGCAACATGTCCGCCGCCACGGAAGGAGCATTTTCATCCGCTGATACAAAGGAATTTCCGGCTCCGCCCAGCATCAGCAGGGATAAGTCATTTGCTGCCAACCAGTCCGGAATTTCGGATACGTTGTTTGTTTTTTCTGACACTATTGTCATTGCGAATGGTGCGGCTTCACCGATAGTTTCACTTCCGGTATCGTTTCCCGAAAACGCCGCATTTATCGCGGCAAAATCAATCACATGCAGTGTCGCAGGAGCAGG
>JAFZDQ010000006.1 GCA_017561085.1 Lachnospiraceae bacterium | reverse complement strand
GGCAAGCAGGTAGTGTATCTGGTGCCTACCACCATTCTGGCCCAGCAGCATTACAATACCTTTGTGCAGAGAATGAAGGACTTCCCCGTGCGGATAGATCTTTTGTGCAGATTCAGAAGTGCGGCAGAACAAAAAAAGACCGTAGAAGGCTTGCGCAAAGGACTTGTGGATATTGTGGTAGGAACCCACAGAGTGTTATCCAAGGATGTGTCATTAAAGGACTTGGGACTTTTGATTATTGATGAGGAACAGCGCTTCGGAGTTTCCCATAAGGAAAAAATTAAGAAGATGAAGGAACAGGTGGATGTGCTTACCCTGACGGCAACACCGATTCCCAGAACGTTGCATATGAGTTTAATCGGTATCAGGGATATGAGTGTGTTAGAGGAGGCACCCGGGGAGCGCCAGCCAATCCAGACTTATGTGATGGAATACAATGAGGAGCTGGTGCGGGAGGCTATTGTCAGGGAACTTTCCAGAGACGGGCAGGTGTATTATGTATACAACCGCGTCAATAATATTGCCGATATGGCGGCTACCCTTCAAAGACTGGTACCGGAGGCTACCGTTGCCTTTGCCCACGGGCAGATGCAGGAGCGGGAGCTGGAGCGGATTATGTATGATTTCATTAACGGGGAAATTGATGTGCTGGTATCCACTACCATTATTGAAACCGGGCTTGATATTTCCAATGTAAATACCATGATTATCCACGATTCGGATACCTTGGGGCTTTCCCAGCTTTATCAGCTACGGGGACGTGTGGGACGAAGCAACCGTACTGCCTATGCATTCCTGATGTATAAAAGGGATAAAATGCTCCGGGAGGTGGCGGAAAAGCGTCTGGCAGCCATCAAGGAATTTACGGATTTGGGAAGCGGCTTTAAGATTGCCATGCGTGACCTGGAAATCAGAGGTGCGGGCAATCTGCTGGGAACCAGACAGCACGGCCATATGCAGGCAGTAGGATATGACCTGTATTGTAAGATGTTAAATGAGGCGGTAAAGAAACAAAAGGGCATCAGTACCGTAGAGGATTTTACCACTACCGTTGATTTGGATGTGGATGCGTATATTCCGCCTTCTTATATTGTCAATGAAATTCAGAAGCTGGATATTTATAAGAGGATTGCGGGGCTGGAAAGCCAGGCGGAATGTGATGATATGCAGGATGAACTTTTGGACCGTTTCGGGGAAATTCCCGTGGCGGTGGTGAACCTGCTTCGGATTTCCATGATCCGTGTGAGAGCCCATAAGCTTTATATTACGGATGTGAAAGGAAAAAATTCTGAGATTTCCTTCAGCCTGAAGGCAGATGCCAAAATCCGCGCAGAGCGGATTCCGGAGCTGTTAGCATCTGTTACCAAGTTAAACTTTAATTACAAGATGCTGCAGTTTGTGAAACGGTATCAAAAATGCGGCGTAGTGGAAAAGGATGCCCAGACTTTGCTTTCCATGGCAGAAGAAATCCTGACCGAAATGGAACGGTTTTTACTTTTGTAGGCGTAAGGAAATATGGTATAATAAAGCCGAAAAAGAACGCCTGTAAAGAGTGTTGATAAAAACGGAAAAAGAATGGTTATAAAGAATGCCGGCATAAACGGCAAGAAGGAGCATGTGCATGAAGAGACTTGCGATTATCACTGCAAGGGGAGGAAGTAAAAGAATCCCCCGTAAAAATATCAAGGAATTTTGTGGAAAGCCGATTATTGCTTATTCCATAGAGGCGGCACTTAGCGCGGGAATTTTTGATACGGTTATGGTCTCTACGGACGATGAGGAAATTGCGGAAATCGCACGCGGCTGTGGGGCAGAGGTTCCTTTCTTGCGAAGCCCGGAGACTTCCGGGGATTTTGCTTCTACGGCAGATGTGGTGGATGAAGTTCTTACGGCATACGAAGAAAGAGGAGAGCATTTTGATGCGTTCTGCTGCATTTATCCTACGGCTCCCTTCCTTACCGGAGCACGGCTTTCCGAGGCGGCACGGCTTTTGGAAGAGCAGGATGCGGACGGGGTGGTGCCGGTGGTACGGTTCGGATTTCCGCCTCAGAGATGTGTGGTGATGAAGGACGGATTTTTGGAGTTTAAATGGCCTGAAAACCGTCTGGCACGGTCCCAGGACTTAGAACCTTTTTATCATGATGCGGGACAGTTTTATTATTTGAAGACAGACAGTTTTAAAGAACAAAGACAGATGTTTCCGGCAAAGACGGTGCCTCTTGTGTTAGAGGAACTGGAGGTGCAGGATATTGATAATGAAGTGGACTGGAAGATGGCGGAAGTCAAATTCCGGATTTTACAGGAGAAGGAAGAAGCATGAAAAAGGAATTCAAAATCGGTAGCAGATTCATAGGGCAGGGGCATCCGGCTTATATTATTGCGGAAATGTCAGCCAATCATGCGGGCAGCATGGAGCGTGCTAAGGAAATTATCCGGGCGGCCAAGGAAAGCGGCGCGGATTGTATCAAAATCCAGACCTATACGCCTGATACCATTACCATTGATTGCCATAATGAATATTTTCAGATAGAAAAAGGGACCTGGGAAGGTGAAAATCTCTACAGCCTGTACGGCAAGGCTTATACGCCCTGGGAGTGGCAGGCAGAGCTTAAGGCGGAAGCCGACAAGGTAGGAATTGACTTTTTGTCCACGCCCTTTGATAAAACGGCAGTGGATTTTCTGGAAGAAATCGGACTGGAATTTTATAAGATTGCATCATTTGAACTGGTGGATATCCCGCTGATTTCTTATGTGGCATCTAAGGGGAAACCGGTGATTATGTCTACCGGTATGGCCACCATGGAAGAAATTGAGGAAGCGGTGGAAGCAGTGAAGGCAGCAGGCGGAGAAGAGCTGGTGGTAATGAAATGCTCCAGTGCTTATCCTGCCGTTCCTGAGGACATGCACCTTCGCACCATCAGCGATTTGCAGGAAAAATTAGACCTGCCCATCGGGCTTTCCGACCATTCCATGGGCTCTATGAGTGCAGCGACGGCGGTGGCACTGGGCGCCTGTGTCATCGAAAAACATTTTTGCCTTGGCAGGGAAATTGAGAACCCCGATTCTTCTTTTTCCATGAATCCGGAAGAATTTGCACAGATGGTACGTGAAATACGATGCGTGGAAGCGGCGCTTGGCAAACCTACCTACGGTGTTTGTAAGCAGGAAGAAACCAATCTGGGCTTCAGGCGTTCCCTTTTCGTAGTAAAGGATATTGCTGCGGGAGAGCCTTTTACGGAAGAAAATGTAAGAAGTATACGTCCTGCAAACGGATTAAAGCCGATTTTTATGCAGGATATTTTGGGGCTTACGGCGGGAAAGGATTTGTCCTTCGGAACCCCCCTTACCTTTGACGCCCTGGAAAAGGGAGCGGAGATTTTCCTGACAGAGGATGAGCAGGTAAGAAGTCTTTGTGAAAGCAGACGAAAAGAAGGCATCAAAGCCTATTGTATCCGGAACAGGGTTACGGCGGAAATGCTGGCAATGGCAGAGCCTGCCGGGGTTTTCGTTTGTAATTACAGATACCCGGTATCGGAGGAATTTTTAACTTCCCTGAAGGGGAAAGTCAAGATATATGATACGGTTGTTGATTTGGAAACAGGATTGCGGAAATGATTTGGATTAGAGCAGATGCAAACAGTGAAATAGGTTCGGGACATATTATGCGCTGTCTTTCGGTGGCGTCGGCATTGAAAAAAATGGGACATCCGGTATGCTTTGTGCTTGCGGATGATTTTGCGGTGCCGCTTCTTCGGGACAGCGACATGGAGTATAAGGTGCTGGGAAGCAGCTATGATAAGCCTATGGAGGAACTGCCCCTTCTTTGTTCTTTTCTTGAAGCAGAAAAGCCGGCGGTGTTTCTGGCAGACAGTTATTTTATTACGCCGGAGTATATTGCTGCAGTAAACGGCTATGTAAAGACGGCTTATTTTGATGACTGCATGGAAGCAAATTATCCTGTGGATATGTTAATTAATTATAATATTTATGGGGATAACCTTCCTTATGCGGAAAATGCCCTGAGAGAAGATACGGAATTTTTATTGGGACCTGCCTATGCTCCCTTAAGAGAAGAATTTGGCGGCAAACAAGCGCCTTTTAAGGAGTGTGTCCGGGACGTTTTGGTTACCACCGGAGGCGGTGATAAATATAATCTGGCCGGCAGGTTGGTGGAAAAGGCACTCACGAAAGAAGCGACGAAAGCCCTTTGCTATCATATTGTAAGCGGTGCCTTTAATGTCCATACGCAGGAACTGAAGCACCTGTCGGCAAAACATGAAAATGTAAAAATCCATCAAAATGTAAAGGATATGGCTTCTTTGATGCTTAGCTGCGACTGTGCCCTGTCGGCAGGCGGCTCTACCTTGTATGAGCTTTGTGCGGTTGGGGTTCCCATGATTTGTTTTTCTTTTGCGGAAAATCAAAAAATGCAGGTGGAAACCTTTGGAGAAAAAGGACTGGCACTATACGGCGGCGATTATGAAAGTCAGGGAGATGGCCTGATTGACGGGTGCATAGAGGAGTTGGAAAAGCTGGTAAAAGACCCCGGGCTTAGGGAAAGTCTTTGTGTGAAAGCAATGCAGTGTGCAGACGGCCGCGGGGCAGAGCGTATTGCACGGGCGCTTTGCCGATTCTTGTAATATTTTGCTAAAAAGACAAAATTCCTATATTCAAAATGAAAATTTTAGTGTAGAATGTTAACCGAATAGAAACTTTTCGAAAAAACTAACCGGAGGGCTGGGAAATGGATATATTTATGCTGCTGAACCTGATAGGAGGGCTTGCGCTTTTCTTATACGGAATGGATATGCTGGGCGATGGTCTGAAGAAATTATCAGGCGGTAAACTGGAAATTATTTTGGAGAAGTTGACGAAGAATAAACTGATGGCACTTTTACTTGGTGCAGTAGTTACGGCAATTATCCAGTCATCTTCCGCTACCACGGTTATGGTAGTTGGTTTTGTTAACTCCGGAATTATGCAGTTGTCCCGTTCCATCGGTGTTATTTTAGGTGCTAACGTAGGTACCACCATTACCGCTTGGATTTTATCCCTGGCGGAAATCAGCGGAACAGGCTTCTTTATGAAGATGCTTAAACCCACATCCTTTTCCCCGATTCTTGCCATTATCGGTGTATTTATGATTATGCTCACCAAAAAGGAGAAGCGTAAAAACATCGGTATTATTTTGGTAGGCTTTGCTATTTTGATGACCGGTATGGATACCATGTCAAATGCCGTAGAGCCTTTGGCGGAAATTCCTGAATTTACGAATATCCTGTTAATGTTCTCTAACCCCATCCTGGGTCTTTTGGCAGGTTTGGTTTTAACAGCAATTATCCAGTCTTCTTCTGCATCCATCGGTATTTTGCAGGCGCTTTGTACCACAGGTGCGGTAAGCTATGCAACAGCTATTCCGATTATCATGGGTCAGAATATCGGTACCTGTGTAACCGCAGTACTTTCCTGTACGGGTGCCAGCCGTAATGCGAAGAGAGCGGCACTTGTTCATTTATACTATAATTTTATCATTGTTGGTGGATTCATGGTGCTGTTCTATGCGGTGAATTCCGTAGTGGACTTTGCGTTTATGGGAACCAGCATGAGTGCCGTGAAGGTTGCTTTATTCCATACGGTATTTAATATTATTGCCGTGATTGTTATGTTCCCTTTCTCATTCGTATTGGAAAAGCTGGTTTATATGACACTTCCTCAGACGGAAGAAGAATTAGAAGCACAGAACGACAAAAAGCTGATTCAGATTCTGGATTCCCGTTTCTTAAGCACACCCAAGTTTGCATTGGAACAGTGTAAAAATGCAACCGTAGAAATGGCGGAACATTCCAAAGAAGCACTGATTCTTGCTATGAAGACACTGGAAGCATTTGATGAAAAGATTGCAAATAAGGTATCTGACCTTGAGAATCTGGCAGACCATTATGAAGACGAACTGAACAACTATCTTGTGAAGTTAAGCAGTCAGCATCTGACAGAGGAGGACAGCCAACAGCTTTCCGTACTGCTTCACTGCGTAAATGACTTTGAACGTATTGCCGACCATGCAATTAATATTGTGAGCACAGCCCGTGAAATGAATGAGAAGGAACAGTTCTTCTCCAAAAAGGCGCAGGAAGAACTTGCAATTTATACCGCAGCCTTAACGGATATTATTACGGATACGGTTGATGTATTTAGGAATGATGATTTAGAAAAAGCGAAGTATATTGAACCTTTCGAAGAAGTAATTGATGATCTGAGTGATGAAATCAAGAAGCGTCATATGAAGAGACTCCGTAAAGGTAAATGTTCTATTGAAATGGGCTTTGTACTTGCGGATGTGGTTACCAACTATGAAAGAGCATCTGACCACTGCTCTAATGTAGGACTTTCCGTGCTTCAGTTGCATGAAGATAATTTTGAAACCCATGAATATCAGGAGCATATGTCCCGTGAAGACAATGCGACTTTCGTTGCGGAAATGAAGCGCTTGAAAGAAAAATATATGTTGCCTTAAAATGGGGCGGATGAACCGGTGGGAGACCTTCCGGAATCAAAAATTTGATACATAAGAAACAGTAAGTAAAACAGCTACTTAGGCAATACAAAAATCATTGCTGACGGTAGCTGTTTGTTGTAGAAAGATGAATTGGGAGGAATTGTGATGGATTTACTGAAACTTGAAAAGATGAATGAACTGCTTTCTGACGAGATGAAAAATCAAAGAGTACTGGGTGCGTCCATGCTGATAGAACATAAGGGAAAACCGGTATTTAGAAATGTGTACGGTTCGGACAAAGAAGATACCATTTATAAGGTTTTTTCCATGACCAAGCCCATCACTGCCATGGCCCTTATGATGCTTTATGAGCAGGGAAAGGTAGACCTTTATGACCCTGTTGAGAAGTATCTGCCCGGTTATCGTGATATGAAGGTATGTACCCCGGAGGGGCTTGTGGATGCGAAGGAAAAAATCACCCTCCGCCATTGTCTGAATATGACATCCGGACTGGTTTATCCGGGCGCGGAATCAGAACCGGAAATTATGATGCAGAAATTATATGAATCCCTTCACGAAAGAGCGGTTGCGGCCAGAGAGGCAGGAAAGCCCTTTAGCAATTTGGATATTGTTAATGAACTGGGAAGTATTCCTCTTTTGTTCCAGCCGGGAGAAGCATGGCACTACGGTATTTCCGCGGATGTAATCGGCGGTGTAATTGAAGAGGTGGCAGGGGTTCCTTACGGGAAATATTTGGAAGAAACCATATTTAAGCCCTTGGAAATGGTGGATACGGGATTCTTTGTACCGGAAGAAAAGATTCATCGTCTGGCGCAGGTATATTCCAGAGTGGACGAGGAAGGACACTTGCAAAAAGCAGATGAAAAAGCCTATGCGTGGCTGAATATGTACGCACCTACCAAGCCGCCTTATATTGAATCGGCAGGCGGCGGACTGTATTCCACCCTGGAGGATTACAGCCATTTTGTACAGATGCTGACGGCAGGCGGTGTTTATAAGGGAAAACGTTTCCTTGGCAGAAAGACCATGGAATTTTTGGCCATGAACCAGTTAAATGAAAAGCAGCTGCCTACCATTTATTTTGACAGTATCTATGGCTACGGCTACGGAAATCTGATGCGTGTGATGCTGGATACCACGGTAGCGGCCAGCAACGGCAGTGTTGGGGAATATGGCTGGGACGGTCTTCCGGGTACTTATTTCTTTGTGGACCCCAAGGAAGAGCTGATGTTTGTATATATGCAGCAGATTGAACAGGGAGCAGACCAGTGCTTCCGGAGAAAAATGAGACAGATTATTTATGGGGCAATTGAAGACTAAAAGCTTGGCTGAATCACTCGGAAGAGAAGCTTTGGATGAAACATGAGGTGAGCCTGAGATGGAAAATATACGTCTGACAAGAGAATATTTTGAAAATCCGGCGACTTTTTTGGCGCCTGATTTGATTGGGAAATTACTTTGCAGAAAGACGGCGGAGGGCATTTTGAAATACCGGATTATGGAAACGGAGTGTTACTACGGTGAAGCGGATACCGCCTGTCATGCCAGTAAAGGTAAGACGGAGCGGACCAAGACCCTTTATGAAAAAGGCGGAACCGCCTATGTTTATCTTTGTTACGGAATACACAGCCTGTTTAATGTGGTAACGGGAAAGGAAGGCTTTCCGGAAGCGGTGCTAATCAGAGGAGTGGAAGGATATAACGGCCCCGGGAAACTGACCGGGGCCATGCAGATAGACCGTTCCTTAAACGGAGTGGATATGACGGATAGCGCGGAGCTTTGGATAGAGGATGACGGTGTACGGCTTTCTTATCATGCGGAAAAGCGTGTAGGAATCGATTATGCCACGCCGGAATACCGGGACATTTTGTGGCGCTTTTTGGCGGATGATGTGGGATATAAGGGGGCGAAATAATGGAACTTGTTTTTGGTTCAACCAATCCGGGAAAGGTCGGTGTGATGAAACGATCTCTGGAAGGACTTCCCTTTTCCCTGATCGGACTTACGGAAGCGTTTGAAAAAAGAGGGATTCCTTTACCGGCCCCTGTAGAGGACGGAAGGACGCCGGAGGAAAATGCCGAGAAGAAGGCCCGTTTTTATTACGGGTATTTGCAGGGACCTGTTTTTTCCTGTGATTCCGGCTTGTATTTGTGGAGACAGGATACGGGTGAAAAACTTCCGGAACAGTTCCAGCCGGGCATTCATGTGCGGGAGAGGGAAGGCAGGCGGATGACGGATGAAGAAATGCTGGATTATTATATCGGGCTGGTGAAAAAGTTTGGCCCGCTGATTGCCCGTTATCAGAATGCAATTTGTCTGGTGGAGGACGGGATGCATATTGATAAGAGCATGGACGAAAGCCTTTGGGGACAGTCTTTTTTATTAACCGATGTGCCTCATGAAAGAAAAGTGCCGGGATTTCCCTTAGACGGAATTTCTTTGGATATAACCACCGGCAAGTATTTTTATGACATGCCTGACCATGAACGTGATGCCCTTGCTTCCAATGCGGGAATCCGGCAATTTTTTACAAAGTATTTGGAAAAGAAGAATCTGCGCGATGACTGATATCTGTTCAGAGGATGCATCCTATTTTATACTGAAGAATACCGGAAGCAGAAACGGTAGAATGGAGAAATCGGATGGAGAATCAGGCAGAAAAAAGTTTGGAAGAGTTGCTTTTTGATATGATGGTGAATATGGGTGTACCGGCCCATTTGAAAGGCTATCATTACCTGAAAGCAGCCGTGATGTTAGTCAGTGAAGACATGCGGGCGGTAGGAAGTGTAACTAAACTGCTTTACCCGGAGATAGCCAAGCGTTATAATACTACTGACGGGAAGGTGGAGCGAGCCATACGAAATGCCATTGAGGTGTCATGGGAAAGGGGAAATCCCAAGGCTTTTGAGGAACTTTTTGGCTATAGCAAAGAAAACGGCTATACCCGCCCTACCAACAGTGAATACATAGCAGCCATTGCCGATGCATTGATACTAAAAGGCATGGCTTCCTAAAAGAAAGGATGGATGAACCAATGAATAAACCGGCGATTTGTGGCGGAAAGGCGGTCCGTGAGGAGAAACTTTTTTACGGACATCAATATATAGATGATGCAGATATTCAGGCAGTGGTGGATGTGCTGAAAAGTGACTATCTGACCTGCGGCCCGAAGATTGGGGAACTGGAACAGAAACTTTGCGATTTAACAGGTGCAAAGTATGCGGTGGTTTGCAGTAACGGAACTGCGGCACTTCATATAGCAGCCCTGGCAGCAGGCGTGGGAGAAGGGGATGAAGTGATTACCACACCCATTACCTTTGCGGCTTCTGCCAATTGTGCCCTTTATTGCGGCGCAAAGCCTGTTTTTGCGGATATTAATCCGGAGACCTACAACATAGACCCTGCCAAAGTGGCAGAGCTTACCACGGAAAAAACCAAGGCGGTAGTGGCAGTGGATTTCACCGGACAGTCTGTAGAACTTGACCGGCTGATGGCTCATTGCAAAGAAAATAATCTGGTACTGATTGAAGACGGTGCCCATGTTATCGGCACTTCTTATGACGGAAGGATGAACGGGTCCATCGCGGATATGACCACCTTTAGCTTCCACCCCGTAAAAACCATTACCGGCGGTGAAGGCGGCGCAGTTTTAACCAATAATGAAGAATATTATAAGAAACTTTTATTATACAGGGCACACGGGATTACCAGAGATGCTTCCCTGATGGAAAAGGAAGTACACGGACCCTGGTATTACGAGCAGATTGATTTGGGCTTTAATTACCGTATGACCGATATGCAGGCGGCGCTGATTATCAGCCAGATGGATAAGCTTCCTCTTTTTTCTGAGAGAAGAAAGGAAATCGTGAAGGCCTATGATGAAGCCTTTAAGGAACTGCCGCAGATTTTTGTGCAGAAGGAAATTCCGGAGTCTGATACCACCAGACATCTTTATATCCTTCGGATTGTACCGGAGAAGCTGACCATTGACAGAAAGCAGTTTTTCGATGCCCTTGCAGCCGAAAATATTTGCTGTAACGTTCACTATATTCCCACCTATTACTTCCCTTATTATGAGAAGCTGGGGTATGGTAAGGGGCTTTGTCCTGAGGCGGAGAGGCTGTATGATGAGATGCTTACCTTACCGCTTTATTATGGTATGACGGATAAGGATGTTGCGGATGTAATAGAAGCGGTCACCAAGATTGCCACTTATTTTGCGAAGTAAGAACGAAAGATGGTTTAACTATGAAACTGAGTATTATCGTACCGGTATTTAATATGGCGGCAGACGGGAAGCTGGAGTATTGCCTTAACAGTTTGGTAAACCAGACCATTTCAGACTATGAAATTTTGGCGGTGGATGACTGCTCCACGGACAATTCCCTTGAGATTTTGCGCGCCTATGAGGAAAAATATCCTGAAAAATTTATCGTAATAGCATCTCCCGAAAACCGTAAGCAGGGAGGTGCCAAAAACCTGGGTCTTTTAAAGGCGCAGGGCGATTTTATTGGTTTTATTGACAGTGATGACTGGGTGACGCCGGATTATTACGAGAAACTGATAACCAGGGCAGAGGAAACCGGTGCGGATATTGTGGGCTGTGATTATCATCTGACCTATGAACACAGCATGGAAATCGGACAGGTGGTACATAATAACAAGGAATCCCAGACGGGAGTACTTACGAAGGACAAGTACCGTTCCCTGATTTTGGATGGGGGAAGCCTGGTGGTGAAGATTTACCGCAGACATATCATTTATGATTATCCGAACCGTTTCCCCGAAGGGATTTTTTATGAAGATAATGCCATAAGGAATTCCTGGATTTTGCGGGCGAAGCGCTTTGAATATATAAAAGAGCCCATGTATTATTACTACCAGCACAATACCTCCACGGTGCATACCATTACGGAGCAGCGCTGTAGGGACAGAATGGAAGCAGCCAGGGTGATGGTGAGAGAAGCGAAGGAGTTCGGATTTTTGGAAGAGTATTATCCGGAGATAGAAAGCAGTTTTACGACCCTGTTTTATGTAAATACCCTGTTTTCCTATATGGCGGGAGTGAAAAAGAAAAACTACCGGTTTGTGAAGGCCCTGGGGAAAGAAATGAAAGAGACCTTCCCGGGCTTTCAGAATAATCAATATTATCAGGAAAGAGTCCATGCGGAGGAACGGAAGCTGATTGGCATGCATATGAAGTCTGCGATGTACTTTATGCTGTATTACAAAGTGCTCTGGGCATATCGGAATTTTAGAAAAAAGTTGAAATAGAAACACAAGGGAAGAATTTGCCTCGGGGAAGGAAAAGGGACGGAGTAAAGGTGCGGTTATAGACAGAAACTCAATAATTTTGTATAATTAATGTATGTTTTTACTTGTGGAAAATGCAGAAAGAGAAAGGTAGGGTTACAGGATGAAGAGAATCGGTATGTTAACAAGCGGCGGTGACTGTCAGGCATTAAATGCAGCAATGCGCGGTGTAGTGAAATGTCTTGTAAACAGTGACGAAGAAGTGGAAATTTATGGCTTTTTGGATGGCTACAGAGGATTAATTTACGGAAACTTCCGTATGTTGGAGGGACGTGATTTTTCCGGTATTCTGACCAAGGGCGGAACCATTCTCGGCAGCAGCAGAACTCCCTTTAAGACCATTAAGGACCCTGATGAGAACGGCCTTGACAAAGTAGAAGCAATGAAGCAGAACTATTACAAGCTCCGTTTAGACTGTCTGGTCATCTTGGGCGGTAACGGAACCCATAAGACGGCGAATTTATTAAGACAGGAAGGTTTAAATGTAATCACCCTTCCTAAGACCATAGATAATGATTTGTGGGGCACGGATATGACCTTTGGTTTCCAGAGTGCAGTGAATATTGCAACGGACGCCATTGACTGTATCCATACCACTGCTTCTTCCCACGGAAGAACCTTTATTGTGGAAGTTATGGGTCACAAGGTTGGATATCTTACCTTGAATGCCGGTATGGCAGGTGGTGCGGATATCATCCTGATACCCGAAATTCCTTATGACATTAATAAAGTAGTGGAAGCCATTGAAAAGAGAAATAAAAACGGCAGCCGCTTTACCATCCTTGCGGTAGCGGAAGGTGCGATTTCCAAGGAAGACGCTGCCCTTTCCAAAAAAGAATACAAAGAAAAAATGAAGAACTATAAATATCCTTCCGTATCCTATGAGATTGCTGACCAGATTCAGAAGCTGACCGGTGGGGAAGTACGTGTGACAGTACCCGGCCATACCCAGAGAGGCGGCAGCCCCTGCCCTTATGACCGTGTATTTGCAAGCCGCTTGGGCGCAGAAGCCGGTGCCCTGATTTTGAAGGGTGAGTACGGCTTTATGGTAGGATACAAAAACAGGGAAATCGTGAAGGTTCCCTTAGAAGAAGTTGCGGGCAAACTGAAAATGGTTTCCCCCGACTCCGATATCGTGAAAGAAGCAAAAATGCTGGGAATCAGTTTTGGTGATTAATTATGTCTTATACAGCTCTTTACAGAAAATTCCGCCCGGATACCTTTGAAGATGTCAAGGGGCAGGAACATATCGTTACCACTTTGCAAAATCAGATTAAGGCAGAGCGTACCTCCCATGCGTACCTTTTTTGCGGCACCAGGGGAACCGGTAAAACTACCATAGCGAAGATTTTTGCAAAAGCGGTAAACTGTATGAATCCCAAGGATGGAAGCCCTTGCGGGGAGTGTGCCATTTGTAAATCTATTTCGGCAGGCTCCAGCATGAACGTCATTGAAATAGATGCGGCTTCCAACAACGGCGTGGATAATATCAGGGAGATTGTGGATGAAGTTTCTTATTCTCCCGCAGAAGGAAAATATAAGGTCTATATTATAGACGAAGTTCATATGCTTTCCATTGGCGCGTTTAATGCGCTCCTGAAAACATTGGAAGAGCCGCCGGGCTATGTAATATTTATTTTGGCGACTACGGAAGTCCACAAGATTCCGATTACCATTTTGTCCAGATGTCAGCGGTATGATTTTAAGCGTATTACCATTGATACCATTGCATCCCGGATTAAGGAACTTACCCAAATTGAACAGGTTGAGGTGGAGGACCGCGCAGTCCGTTACATTGCCAAAACGGCAGACGGCTCCATGCGAGATGCCCTTAGTCTCTTAGATCAGTGTATCGCCTTCCACTTCGGAAAGAAGCTGACCTATGATATGGTTCTTGATGTGCTTGGTGCAGTGGATACCGAAGTGTTCAGCAGACTCCTAAGGGTGGTTCTTGACGGGGACGTGCCGGCAGCCATTTCCATATTGGAAGAGATGGTAATGCAAGGCAGGGAACTGACGCAGTTTGTGTCTGATTTTACCTGGTATTTGCGAAATCTGTTGTTAATCAAGACGGCAGACGGGGCACAGGATGTGATTGATATTTCCAGTGAAAATCTGGCCCGCCTGAAAGAGGAAGCGCAGATGACGGAGCATGATGTGATTATGCGTTATATCAGGGTGCTGTCGGAATTATCCGGCCAAATCAGATATGCGGCTCAGAAGCGTATCCTGATAGAGATTGCATTAATCAAGTTATGTAAACCGGAAATGGAAACCGATACAAGGTCATTGACAGACAGAATCCGCCAGCTTGAAAAGAAGGTGGAACAGGGAGCCATGTCCGTGAATCCGGAGCTGTTACAACAGTTAAAGCAGGGAGTCGGCGCAGCCGGCATCGGAACTGCCGTAATGCCGGAGGAAGGACCTAAGGCACCTCTTCCCAAAGCAATTCCCGATGATGTCAGAAATGTGGTGGAGCGCTGGAGTGTAGCCGTAGCGGAAGCACCCAGTCCCATGAAAATTTATTTAAAGAGTGCATATCCCAGCTTGGGTGCGGACGGCAGCCTTTTGGTGGTGGTGACAGACGGTCTTCCTTATGATTATCTGAAGAAAACCGAAAACAGGGAAGTGCTGAAAGGAATTCTTTCTTCCTATGCAGGGAAGGCAATGGAAGTGACCGTACAAACGGTAGAAGGCGGCAGGAATCCGGAGGATACCTTCCCGAATCTGACGCGCCTGATATCGGATGCAATCAATATGGAAATAGAAGAGATTGATGATGAAGATGAGGACGATGTTTTTTAGTAGGTAAAAACATACTTTTTCCTTGCAAACATGGTCTGTCTGATAGTAAAATAAAAAAGCATGAAACTTAAGCGCCTTAAGGCGGAAAGGTAGGAAAAATTATTATGGCAAAACGTGGAGGATTTCCCGGTGGCGGTATGCCCGGAAATATGAATAATCTGATGAAGCAGGCACAGAGAATGCAGCGTCAGATGGAAGAGAGCCAGAAAGAATTAGAAACCAAGGAATTTACTGCGAAAGCCGGCGGAGGTGTTGTAGAAGTAACTGTTACCGGTAAGAAGGAAGTAACCAAAGTTAAGATTTCCGAAGAAGCAGTAGATCCTGATGATATTGAAACATTGGAAGATTTGGTTATGGCGGCTACCAACGAAGCACTCCGTATGGCGGAGGAAGCAGGTAATGCAGCGATGAGTAAGATGACAGGCGGTTTGGGAGGAGGCTTTCCTTTCTAATGGAACTGTACAGCGGTCATATTAATAAATTGATTGATGAACTGTCTTCCCTTCCCGGAATAGGAGCCAAATCTGCGCAAAGGCTTGCTTTTCATTTGATTAACATGCCGAAGGAGCGGGTAAACCGTTTGACCAGAACCATTATGGAGGCTAAGGAGAATGTGCGATATTGCAGCGAGTGTTATACGCTCACGGACAAAGAAGTGTGTCCCATTTGCAGCAGTGCACGGAGGGACCGCGGAACCATAATGGTGGTGGAGAATTCCAGGGATTTGGCGGCCTACGAAAAAACAGGCAAGTACGAAGGGGTTTATCACGTGCTTCACGGGGCGATTTCTCCCATGTTGGGAATCGGGCCCGGTGACATTAAGCTGAAAGAGCTGATTAAGCGCTTGGAAGGCGATGTGTCAGAGGTGATTATTGCAACCAATTCCAGTTTGGAAGGGGAAACCACGGCGATGTATATCAGCAAGCTGATTAAGCCCACGGGGATTAAAGTAACCCGTATCGCCAGCGGTGTACCGGTTGGCGGCGATTTAGAGTATATTGATGAAGTGACTTTGCTCCGGGCACTGGAAGGAAGAACGGAGTTATAAAACGATAAATAATTAAGAAAAGAGGGGTTATCATGGCGGTAACAAAAGAATTATTCGGAACAACGAAAAATGGTGAAAGTATTTACAGATACTTTATTTCAAACAGCAAAGGAATGCAGGCAGGCGTGATTAATTACGGTGCGATTCTCGTAAATCTTATGGTACCGGATAAAGACGGAAATATTGCCGACGTAGTACTTGGATATGATAAATTGGAAGATTATTATGAAAACGGTAGCTTTTTCGGAGCAACTATTGGTCCTAATGCCAACAGAATCGGTGGTGCGAAGTTTGAGATTGACGGACAGAGCTATCAGCTTGATGTAAATGACGGACCTAACAATCTTCACAGCCACAAGGACCTGGGCTATCACAAGATGGTTTGGGATGTGGTAGAAGGAGAAGATTTTGTAACCTTTACCCTGAAGGATGAAGACGGCTACATGGGATTCCCCGGTAACAAAACCATCAGCGTAACCTATACTGTAACAGAGGATAATGAGTTAAAGCTTCATTATGTAGGTGACAGTGATAAGAAAACCATCATGAACTTAACCAACCATACATATTTCAATCTTGCCGGACATGACGCAGGCTCCATCTTAGGACACAAGTTACAGCTTCTTTGCTCCGGATATACACCGGTAGTAATGGGTGCAATCCCTACAGGTGAAATTGCCGCAGTAGCAGGAACACCTTTTGACTTCCTTGCAGGAAAGAAAATCGGAGATGAAATTGAAGCAGATGAAGAACAGCTTAAGCTGGTACAGGGATATGACCACAACTGGGTAATTGATGATGCGGATGGTACTCTGAAAGAATTCGCAACCGTAACCGAAGAAACAACAGGCAGAGTAATGAAGGTATTTACCGATTTACCCGGCGTACAGTTCTATGCAGGTAACTGCATTAATGATACCGTAGGAAAAGGCGGCGTTACTTATACGAAGAGAACAGGCTTCTGTCTGGAAACCCAGTTCTATCCGGATACAGCAAACAAGCCCCAGTTCCCGTCAGCAGTTTTCGGACCTGACAGAAAGTATGAGACAGTTACGGTTTATCAGTTTGTTTAATAATTTGTGAAAGAAACCGATATGGTGTAAGCAGGAAGATATGGGACATCTCATATCTTTCTGTATTCTTAGATAAAGAAACAACGGACATGCCGGGCGTGTGAGGAGAAATTTATGTCTAATGTGCGTGACTATTTAAAAGAGAAGGAAAAAAGACAAGAGCGGGAAAGCCGGGGGGATGGTTATTCCTTTATGGATAAAATCAGGACACACAGGCTTACGATTTTTTATCGCTTGCTGCTGGCGATTGTATTGATAGCGGCAGTGCTCTGTTTTCTGGTTTGGCAATGGAAGAATAAAATATATACAGAGTGCGTGACATTAAGCTCCGCAGAAGCAACCATTGTGCCCAACGCGAAAACAAAGCAGCTTGGAAACCATGTATTGATTTACAGTAAGGACGGTGCCAGCTGTGTGGATGAAAAAGGAAATGCCCTTTGGAACCAAACCTTTGAAATGCAGCAGCCGATACTGGCTGCCTGTGAAGACGTGGCGGCAATTGCCGATTACAATGGCCGTATGATTTATGTGGTAAACAGCGCGGAAAGACTCGGCACGGTTAAGACGAATCTGCCCATCAGAAATATCTGTGTTTCTGCGAATGGCGTTGTGGCAGCAGTGCTGGATGACGGGGATGTTACCAGGATTCTTTTGTACAACGGAAACGAAAATACAGAGACATCCATTGCGGACAGTAAAATTTCTATGGATAAAAGCGGTTATCCGGTAAGTGTTTCTTTGTCACCCAATGGCAAGATTCTGGCAATTTCCTATTTGTATGCCGATAGCGGCAGCATGAAGACTTCCGTTGAATTTTTGAATTTTGGGGAAGTGGGTAAAAATGTCAGTGATAATTATGTAAGCGGTTATGATTATCCCAATGAGATAGTTCCTTATGTCCAGTTCATGAACAGCGGGGCAGTGTTTGCTGTTTCCGATGAAAGAATTGTGTTTTTTGAAGGGGTTGAAAAACCGGAGAGCGTGGCATCTCATTTAATTGGAGAAGAAATCCAGGGGATTTATTATAATGAAAGTTATGTGGGGCTTGTATTCAGGAATCAGACGGGTGAGTCTGTTTACAAAATGGACGTCTATGATGCCCGCGGAAACAAAGTGCATTCCCTGCTTTTTGACATAGAATATACCGATATTGTTTTTTATAATGACCAGATAATTATTTATGATGATATGGACCTTAGGGTATGTACCGTGAAAGGAAATGACAAGTATAACGGCGAATTGGACAAGGCGGTTTCTTTGATTGTACCGACAACGGTGAATTACAGATATGCAGCGGTAACCGGAAGCACGGTAGATACTTTTGAGTTGAAATAATTAAGAGAAACGGATTTACAATCCGCAAGTGAGGTTTTGGGATGTATTATGTTGCACTGATTGCAATTGTACTTATCTTTATATGGAGAATTGTTGCCGGATTTAAAAAGGGAATGGTGCAGGAAGTGGTTTCTCTTGTGGCGCTGGCTATTGGCGTAGTGTCTGCAGTGTTACTGGTGTCAGCGGTCAGCAGCTTTGCGGATAAAGAAATCGGTCAGGTAATCAAAACAATACTGCTGATTGTTATAGTATGCGTGGCCAACAGGCTGATTCATTTGTTCCTTAATTCCATTGGACTGGTGGCGAAGTTACCTGTGATCAAAGGTTTTGATAAATTGCTGGGTGCAGCAGTGGGCTTTGTGGAAGCGCTGGCGATAGTTGGTGCCATCGTATATGTTTTGAAAGCTTGGGGGCTTGCGCAGCTGATGTAAACAGACCGGGTTTCGGAGCCGGAACAGTTAGGGGGTTGAAGTTTCAATTATCATAATTTTATGGAGAATGATATAAATGACGAAAAAGAAAAAGAGAATAATGATTGTATCAATAGTAATTTCTTTGGTCATATTCATTGTTGCCGCTTTGTATATAAATCTCAAGGCATTTACAGTCAAAAAGGTTTTAACGTCAGGACAACAAGAAGTATTTATTATGGGGACGTTTCATACAGAACATTTTGAGCGATATGCAAATTATTCCATAGAGGAAATGATCAATGCAATAAATAGTATCAAACCGGATGTTGTATTCATTGAAGCGCGGGAAAACAGTTATAAAGAATATGGCGTTGTGGATGGACCAATAGATATGTGCGTAGCGTATAGTTATTGTTTTGACAATGCCATTCCTGTCGAAATGATTGACTATTGGGAAATTACGAATGATTCTAAAACGAATACTACTACAGCTGAAAGAGATGACCACATTCATAATAACATTAAAGAAAAACTTGCTGATTATGAAAACAAAAGAATTCTGGTGATATGTGGATTTGGACATTTGAACGCTCAAACGGAACGATTGATTGAAGCGGGTGGTCAGAAACAGCATATTAGTCATAAAAGTGATTTGTTCAAAGGAGAAAATGAGGATTTTGTTTATCCGGGTATGCTATGTGATGTATGGGAAGAGCGGGTTCTTTTCTATGCACATACGGTTCCGCAACTGGTTCGGGAAAATGATGTCTTGAATGAAGAAACGAAAGCAAAGTGGCCGGAGGATGTTGATGACTCTTTCTACAACTGGCAGATGAAATACTGCAGATTGTTTGAGGAAAATGATTTGTATATGGACTAATTTACAAATTAAAATATAGCATTGACAAGAAAAAAGATTTAATGCTATAATGAAAATCCACCGCGCAAAAACGGTGGCCGGAGAGAAGAAAAAATCCCTCCGAAAAAAACTTAAAAAAGTTTTAAAAAATGTATTGACAGACATATGCAGC
>JAFZDQ010000069.1 GCA_017561085.1 Lachnospiraceae bacterium | reverse complement strand
GTTTCTTTGGAAAGGGAAAAACTGCTGAGGTGCAGGAAACGATGGACCTTGATGCAGTAATGAAAAAATTTGACAGAGAGTCTAATACCCGTATTTGGGAAGGTAAACCCAAAGCGGTAGTGACAGCTATTTTGGCAATTTTTTCATTGTTTTGTATTTATGTAACTTTATTTGCAAGTTGGCTTGAAGAAATTCGTCTGACTTCATTTGTGGCATTTATCATTTTTATCGGCTATATTGTGTTCCCGGCGAAAAAAGGACAACAAAAAGTAAATCATATGCCCTGGTATGATGTGGTACTTATGATTTGCGGTTCGGGTGCATTTTTATATTATACAGCAAATGCGATGACCATTATCCAGCAGGGAAGTAATTTTGAATGGTACCAGATTTTGATTGGTATTGTCGGAATTCTTTCTTTGGCAGAGGTGTGCAGGAGAAGTGTGGGCATACCGATTCTGATTGTAGCAGGATGTTTGATTGTTTATGCGCTTGTTTGGGGATTATCCAACCCTACTTTAAGCGGTAAGCTGAATTATACAGTGCGTTATCTGTTCTACAGCAAAGAAGGTATCATGTCCACACCGATTAATGTATGCTCTAAGTTTATCGTAGTATTCATTATTTTTGGTGCATTTTTGGAGAGAACAGGTATTGCTGATTTCTTTATTAACATTGCAAATGCATTCGTAGGAGGCTTTTCCGGCGGTCCTGCAAAGGTTGCGGTTGTAGCAAGTGCCATGGAAGGTATGGTTTCCGGTTCATCCGTTGCGAATACGGTAGGTTCCGGTTCCGTTACGATTCCTCTTATGAAAAGAACAGGATACAAGCCTGAATTTGCAGCAGCGGCAGAAGCATCAGCATCTACCGGCGGACAGATTATGCCCCCGATTATGGGTGCGGCAGCTTTCCTGATGGCAGATTATGTGGGCGTACCTTACAGTAATATCGTAGTACGTGCCATTTTACCTGCGGCTCTGTATTTTACAGGTATTTTCATCACCGTACATTTGGAAGCGAAAAAAGAAGGTCTTCGCGGATTAAGCAAGGAAGAATTGCCCAGAATTAAGCCACTGCTTAAGCAAACCTATTTGTTACTTCCTTTGATTTTATTGGTATATCTGGTTGGTACCAGCCAGCGTTCCATCCAGTATGCGGCAGCGCTTGCAATTATTGCAGCGATTGTGGTTAGTTTGTTTAACAAAGGAAACCGTATTACCCCCAAGCGTATCTGGGAAGCATTAGCAGCAGGCGGCCAGGGTATGATTACGGTAGCAGCAGCCTGTGGTGTTGCCGGAATGATTGCCGGAACGATCACCATGACAGGTCTTGCAAATATGATGATTAACGGTATTGTAGCTTTAGCAGGCAACCGTATCATTATTGCACTGGTATTAACCATGTTATGCTGTATCGTTCTCGGTATGGGTGTGCCTACTACAGCAAACTATTGTATTATGGCGGCAACCTGTGCACCGATCTTAATCCGTATGGGTGTACCTACATTGGCAGCACATTTCTTTGTATTTTACTTTGGTATTGTTGCCGATTTAACACCTCCGGTAGCGTTGGCAGCATATGCAGGTGCGGCGATTGCGCAGGCAAATCCTATGAAGACAGCGTTTACGGCTACGAAGTTGGCAATCGGAGCATTCATCGTTCCTTATGTTTTTGCATTAAATCCGGCAATGCTGTTTATTGATACAACTGCAGGAGAAATTATTCTGATTTGTATTACTTCATTGGTTGGTATTTTTGCCGTATCGGCATCTTTGGAAGGTTTCTTCCTGCGTCATATGAAGTGGTATGAAAGATTACTGAGTCTGGCAGGCGGATTACTGCTCATTTATCCGGGTATGGTAACGGATGTAATCGGTCTTGGACTGGTAGCAGTAATGGCTGTTGTTCAGATTATTACAAAGAAAAAAGAAAATGCTGTTGCATAAACGCATATTATTGTGAATAAATATCTAAGATATTTAAATTTTAATTTACTAATGACAGGCATTGTGATATAATAAGTTTGCTTAGTGAAAACATATGGCTAGAAAAACTATTGCGAGGTAATTATGGCGAAACAGAATGAACCCTTGGTAACACATATTTATACAGCAGATCCGTCTGCACATGTTTTTGAAGGAAAGATTTATATCTACCCCTCTCATGACTTAGTACATAACGGCGAAGACAATGACAATGGTGACCAGTACAGAATGGAAGACTATCACATCCTTTCTATGGACGATGTAGATGCTCCTTGTGTAGATCACGGTGAAGTGCTTCATATGAAGGATGTTAAGTGGGTAAGTGAACAGATGTGGGCACCCGATGCTGCATTTAAGAATGACACCTATTACTTATATTTCCCTGCCAGAGACAAAGACGGCATTTTCAGAATCGGTGTAGCTACCAGTAAGAGCCCTGCAGGTCCTTTCGTTCCCGAAGAAAATTACATCTTGGGAAGCTTCAGTATCGACCCTGCGGTATTGGTAGACGATGACGGAAAAGCATACATTTATTTCGGTGGTCTTTGGGGCGGTCAGCTTGAAATGTGGCAGACCAACAACTTTATCCGTAATGCAGAAGGTCCTGCTTTAGACGCACCTGCTATCGGACCCAGAGTTGCTGAACTTAGTGATGATATGTTATCCATTAAGGAAATCCCTCAGGAAATCAAGATTGTTGATGAAGACGGAAGATTAATCACAGCAGGCGAAACTGATAAGAGATATTTCGAAGGTCCTTGGATGCACAAGTACAATGGCAAATATTATCTGTCCTATTCAACAGGTGATACCCATACACTTGTATATGCAATCGGCGATTCACCGAAAGGTCCTTTCACCTTCAAGGGTAAATTCTTAGACCCCGTTATCGGTTGGACCACACATCATTCCATTATCGAATTCAAGGATAAATGGTATCTCTTCTATCATGACAGTTCTTTATCAGGTGGTGTAAACCATGAACGTTGCGTGAAGTTCAGAGAATTAAAGTACAATGAAGACGGAACCATTATTCCCATGAAACCTTATGAGGACTAATTGAAACTACATAAAATGAATGAATAATGAAAGGGCATGACGAAAGTCATGCCTTTTTTGTTGTGCGTAAAATGTTGTACGTAAAATGTTATGCGAAAAAAGTTATGAAAAGTGTTGTGCACCCGGTCCATGTCCCAAAAAACGGACAGATGGAATGCTAGTCTTAATATATACAAAAATTGCCACCTGTGCGGTGGCAACAAAGGAGTATTATCGGTGCTATAATATGCTTATTGAAAGAAACTGATTTCAATAATACATAACAGAACGAGCAATGAAAATACCGTAATCAGATTAAAAGAGATGATTCCCACAATACGGATATATTTGTTCCGGTGTCTGCAGGGCGGAAACAGGTTTTGGATGTTCCGGTAATTAAACCACTCAAAGATAACGAAAAGCACCATGGAGAAGAGAGTGAGTCGTTCAAGCCACAATTTGATGCCGTAAACATTCTTGATTTCCATGCTTAGGCACAGCCAACCAAAGAACAAATAAACGACCGCGGCAAGGAACATTTTCCAAGGTGTTTTGGTCCTGAAACCGGGCGGAAGCAGGTCACTTATGGAACGCTTGCCCAAAGTTCCTTTTTCATCCGGATTTACCATTTGCGCCAAATCGTTTTTAAGTGCCGATACGGACGCATAGCGGTCTTTGGGATTAATCTGGGTACATTTATCTATGATGGCGCTTAACTTAAGGGGAATGTCTTTTAACGGATTACAAAGCTCTTTTAACAATATTCCAAGTGCGTAGATGTCTGTTTTGGGCGTAGAGGAACCGAAACCGTATTGCTCCGGTGCCGCATAACCCTGTGTACCTAAGAGGACGGTATCGCTTTCGGCAGCTTCCGAATAATGCTTTGCGGCATTGAAGTCCAGTAACATAACATGCCCGTGTTCGGTAATGATGATATTGGATGGCTTAATGTCACGGTGGACAATGGGCGGATTCATGGAGTGGAGCTTGTTTAAAATATCGCACAGTTCCATGCCATAGTTGCAAATCTGCCGGGTATGAAGAGTACAAGAGTCCTTATCCATGATTTCAGAAAGAGACCGGCCCGATACATAGTTTTCAATCAAAATCAGTTGCCTGTCCTGCTCAAAGAGCGCAATGATTTTGGGGATACCGCAGATCGGATTTTTAGCCAGGGTCAGATAAATATCTTTATTGTAGATATCCAAGATTTTTTTGACATAAATATGGCGGCTTTCCTTGTGCTGTACCAGATAAATCTGATGAGATTCATTTAAGCAGGCAATTGTTTGAAAATCGTTTAACGACATAGGTGTTGTTTCACGCATAAGAGAACTCCTTTGGTGATACTTTGAGACCATTATAACAGATTGGAGGAACAAATGAAGGAAAAAAATACCACGGAACTGGAAAATGTTTTGGGGAGTACGCACTTAAAAGCTTTTGAGACTTTTTGCAGTGAGAATAAAGAGAGCATGTTAGAAGAATGCCGAGGATTTTCCTGTTATGTAAAGGAACTGTTGAAGGAAAAAGGACTTTCCCAGCAACTGGTATTTTTGAAAGCGGATATTCCGGAGAGATATGGTTACAAATTATTATCCGGTGAAAAGAAGACCAAGCAAAGGGATATCATACTCCGCATCTGTTATGCGGGGGAATTTACCGTAGAAGAAACAAAGCGGGCACTGGGAAAATATGAAATGCCTGGGCTATATGTCAAGATACCGCGGGATGCTTTGTTAATTTTGGCCTTCCGGGAAAGACCGGGAAGTGTGCTGGATGTAAACAGTCTATTGAAAAAACACGGATTTGAGCCCTTAAGAACCAGCGGCATACAGGAATAGAAATGAAACGAAAAAGAAGGACGTGTATTGAACTGCATATCATAGTGCCGCTTTTGCTGGGAGTTTTTATTTATATTTTTTGCTCGCCGGAGGTATATTTTGTGAAGTGCATTCCGCAAAATCTTACGGGTGCCGGATTACTTCAGACGCTGCCGGAGCAGTATTGTTTTTTTCGGGTACTCAGAAATTATTTGCCGGATATGTTATGGGGCTATGCACTTGTTTTTGCCTTGTTTCAAATCGTTGGTAATAATGCAGCAGACACGAAGAAGGTTATGGTTATTTCCTTTTTATTTTCCGCATTTATGGAACTGTTACAACTATCATCAAGTGTAAAGGGGACGTTTGATGTATTGGATATCGGTGCCATGCTTGTGGCGGAAGTGTTTGCTGTATTCATTATAAATAATTACTACTTAGGAGGAATTTAACATGAAAAAGAATTTGAAATGGTTGGCGGTTTTACTTTGTCTGGTGATTTTTGCAGCCATGGCAATGGGGAGCGGTTCTTCTGCACCCGAAGAGGTAAAGGATATCGTGGCGGCTACGGAAGATGCTGTGAGTGATGCAGTGAATGAAGCGGTATCTGAAGCCGGAAGTGAAGGCGCGGGAGAGGAAACTTCTGCAAGCAAAGCGCAGGAAGAGGCTGCAGCATCTGTTACCATTGAAGAACAGGTACTGGTTGACCGCGACGGAATCGTAGTAACTGCAAAAGAATATGTTACCGACAGCATCTGGGGCGATGGTATTAAGCTGTTGATTGAAAACAATTCCGAAAAAACAGCAATGGTCAGCTGTGATGCCTTAATTGTAAATAATTTTATGATTACCGATTTATTTGTATCAGAGGTGGCTCCCGGTAAGAAGGCCAATGAGACCATGTATTTATCTACGTCTGAGTTAAAGGCGGCAGGAATTGAAAAGGTAGGACAGATTGAAGTATATTTCCGTGCATCCGATACGGAAACTTATGATACCATTTTTGATGGGGAATATGTGACCATGCAGACTTCCGAATTTGCAAATATGGATACTGCACCTGCGGATACCGGTATGGAACTGTACAATGAAGGCGGTATCAGAATTGTAGGAAAAACCGTTGACGAAAACAGTTTCTGGGGAACCGCAATTGTGTTATACAGTGAAAATACTTCTGGCAAGAATGTCACGATTTCCGTGGATGAAATGTCCATTAACGGATTTATGATGAGTCCCTTTTTCTCCACTACGGTTTACAATGAAAAAATGTCTATTGATGATATCACGATTTTCTCATCCGATTTGGAAGAAAACGGTATTGAAAGTATTGAGGAAGTGGAACTGAAATTCAATATTTACGATGCGGATACCTTTGATACACTGGCGAATTCTGATGCCATTACTTTTTCCGCAAAATAAAGAGAGAAGTATACTTTTTGGATGAATTGGAATAATATGTATAGATAACAGTGATGATATTTTGTTGACAAAACGGATACTCTTTGCTATTATTTGTACTGGAGACTCGGCTTTTGTGGAAAGCCTGACAGGGAGAATGCGTCACCGACTGAAAGCGCATTTCAGGCAAGTAGTAAGTTTGGGAACACTCTGGAGTGAAACAACTGGATAAGAAAAGTGGATACCTATGGTATCAATGCGGGTGGCACCGCGGGTTAATTTAGTTTACTCGTCCCGGGAATATGACATTCATATTCCCGGGATATTTTTGTTTGAAAGATAGATTTTCTTTCAAACAAAAAATGCTTCGCAAGGATGCGCAGCTCTGCAGACAAGTAATCTTCGATTACTGTGAAGGTTATTACTTCGTAATACTGCTCGCGCGCTTTGTATTGCACATTCGTGCAATCTATATAATCATTAAGGAGGTTTTAAGATGTATAGAACACTATTCTGTAACGACATACGTGATGAACATGTCGGTAAGAGCGTCCAGCTGGCAGGCTGGGTTGATGTTGTGCGTGACCATGGTGGCGTTATCTTTATTGATTTACGTGACTACACCGGTGTGACGCAGGTGGTTGTCCACAATGAGGAATTGCTGAAAAATGTCAACCGTGAAACGGTTATTTCCGTAAGCGGTATTGTAAATAAGAGAGATGAAGAAACCGTAAATACCAAGATTGATACCGGTTATGTGGAACTGGTAGCAGATACCCTTCAGGTACTTGGTAAGAGCCGTAACATGCTTCCTTTTGAAGTAAGAAACTCTCACCTTAGCAAGGATGAACTTCGTCTCAAATACCGTTATCTGGATCTTCGTAATCCCAAGCATCATGATAACATCGTAAAGAGAAGTCAGATTATCCGTCATATGCGTAACAAGATGGAGTCCTTAAACTTCCTTGATATGCAGACACCGATTCTGACTGCTTCTTCACCGGAAGGTGCCCGTGACTTTTTGGTACCCAGCCGTAAGCATCCCGGAAAGTTTTATGCACTTCCCCAGGCACCTCAGCAGTTCAAGCAACTTCTGATGGTATCCGGTTTTGACAGATATTTCCAGGTTGCTCCCTGCTTCAGAGATGAAGATGCAAGAGCTGACCGTTCACCTGGTGAATTCTACCAGCTTGACTTTGAAATGGCTTTTGCCACCCAGGAAGAAGTATTAGAGGTTTGTGAAGACGTAATCTACGATACCTTCACTGCCTTCTCCGATAAGAAAGTAACCCCCAGACCCTTCCGCCGTATCACTTATGCGGAATCCATGATGAAATACGGTTCCGACAAACCGGACCTTCGTAACCCCTTAATTATCTGTGACCTGACAGATTTCTTTGCAGATGTTGATTTCCCTGCATTTAAGGGCAAACCGGTAAGAGGTATCGTGGCAAACTGCGCAGGCAAGTCCAAGAAATTCTTCGAAGACTCCTTAAAGTTTGCAACATCTCCCGAAGTAGGTCTTGGCGGGCTTGGTTATATTACCCTGAAGGAAGGCGTTTTTGCAGGTCCTATTGCGAAGTTCTTAAGCGATGCGAAGAAGGCTGAAATCATTGAAATGACAGGCGTTAAGGAAGGCGAAACCTTATTCTTTATCTGCGATGACAAGAAGAATGACACCGAAAAGAAAGCAGGACACATCCGTACCTGGCTTGCAAAGAAGGAACAGCTTGACTTAATCCGTAACGATGCTTTTGAATTCTGTTTTGTAGTAGATTTCCCGATGTACGAAATCGATGAAGAAACAGGTGATACCATCTTTACACACAATCCTTTCTCCATGCCGCAGGGCGGAATGGAAGCGCTTCTCGGGGATGACCCGACTCAGGTTCTGGCTTACCAGTATGACCTTGTATGTAACGGTATCGAGCTTGCATCCGGTGCGGTTCGTAACCATGATATTGACATTATGAAGAAGGCATTTGAAATTGCCGGCTACTCTGAAGAAGAATTAAAGAGCAGATTCAATGCGCTTTATACTGCATTCCAGTATGGTGCGCCTCCCCATGCAGGTATGGCACCCGGTATTGACCGTACCGTTATGCTCCTGACTGACGAAGAAAAGATTCTGGAAGTTATTGCATTCCCCTTAAACGGAAATGCGCAGGACCTTTTACTTGGTGCTCCCAGCGAAGTAACCAATCAGCAGCTTGAGGATGTTCATCTTCTTGGAAGTACAAACGCGCTGGCAGCCCGCGGCCTTACCACAGGAAGCGGCAAAGCACGCAGCGAGAAGCGTGCAACCTTCTCCAATGACCAGCAGCTGAACCAGTTATCCCTTACCGAAAAAGAAGATAACGATATGCAGGAAATCTTCAAAATGATGAAATCCCATGAAGAAGCCCTGAAGACCATTGACACCGAAAACGTAGAAGAAATGGTGCACGTAATGCCTATGACCAATGTCCTTCGCGAGGATGAAAGAGACCAGAAGTTCTCAAGAGAAAGCCTGCTTGCAGGTGCTCCCGAGCGTAGTGAAGACAGCTGGCAAGTGCCCAGACTGGTAAAGTAGTGAGGTGCGTATGATGAAGAATTATGTTGTGAAATTAGCAGAAAATGGAAATATAGCAGTAGACGATACCATCCTTGTAAAAGGTGCCCAGAGTGCTGCAGGTTCCCGTATTCTGGAAGGTTTTGAACCTCTCTTTAGTGCGGAAGCAGTAGATCGTCTTGAAAAAGCAGGCTACACCGTAGCAGGCAAAACCCATGTAGGCGAATTTGGCCTTGACCTTGTAGGCGAATTCTCTTACTACAGTGAAAAAAGCGAAGATGGCGAAGCACCTTTAAAGGGTGCTGCAGCCGAGGCCGTAGCTGGCGGCGAAGTAAAAGCAGCCCTTGGCGTTGATATGAACGGTGCTACCCGTAGAGCGGCAGCCCTTTCCGGCGTGGACTTCTTAAAGCCCACCTACGGAACCGTTTCCCGTTACGGAATCATTTCCTGTGCGGCAAGCGGCGAACAGCTTGGAGTTTATGCGCCCTCCGTAGAAGGAATCAAGGAAGTAATGGATGTCATTGCCGGACATGATGCAAAAGACGGTACTTCCTTAAGAGAAGAAAAGTACACCTATGCAACAGACGAAGCCGTTGCAGGCAAAAAGGTTTGTATCATCAAGGAACTCCTTGAAAAGGCTGACGAAGACGTAGCAGCACGTGTAAATGCTTATGCTGATAAGCTCCGCGCGGCAGGGGTTACCGTAGAAGAAATTTCTCTTCCCATTTTTGATATTGCAAATACTACCTGGCAGATTTTAATGACTGCGGAAACCTGTAACAATGTTTCCCGTTACGATGGCGTAAAGTACGGACATCGTGCCGCAGAGTACAAAAATATCGATGAGTTATATGTAAATACCAGAACAGAAGGCTTTAACTTCTTAACCAAGGCAGTGATTCTTTACGGTTCCGATGTTTTATCCAAGAACCGTTATGAAGATTGCTACGGCAAATCCTTAAAGGTGCGCCGTGTGATTGCGGATGAATTTGCAAAGCTGATGGAAACCTATGATGCTGTGCTGACTCCCGTATGCAGCAAGAGTGCTTACACTGCTTATGAAATTGACAAAGCTTTTCAGACCGTATTTGAAGAAAGTGTATTTACCGCAGTTGCAAACTTAATTGGTGTGCCTGCCCTTGTAAGCGGCGGCGTACAGCTTTTAGGCAAAGCATTCAGTGAAAGCGTACTTCTGAGCATCGCAGGAAGTGCAGAAAGGGCAGGTGAATAAGTATGAAATATGAAGTTGTCATCGGACTTGAAACCCATGTGGAGCTGAATACCAAATCCAAAATTTTCTGTTCCTGCGGCGGACATTCCGAAGCCAAGGAACCCAATGATTGCGTATGCCCTGCCTGCAGCGGTATGCCCGGTATGCTTCCCGTTATGAATAAGCGCGTGGTGGAACTTGCGGTAACCGCAGGTCTGATGCTGAATTGTGAAATCAGCAGATATACCACATTTGACAAGAAAAATTACTATTATCCCGACCTTCCCTGTGCTTATCAGATTACCCAGTTAAATCATCCCATTTGTACCAACGGTCTGGTTCACTTAAAGACCTCCGAAGGCGAAAGAGATGTCCGTATTAAGCAGATTCACATGGAAGAAGATGCAGGTAAGCTTGTACACGTAGGAAAGGCGTCCTTAGTAGACTTTAACCGTACCAGCGTACCGCTTATCGAAATCGTTACCCAGCCTGACTTCAGAAGTGCAGAAGAAGTTTTAGTGTACTTAAACAAATTAAAAACCATGTTCCGCTCCGGAGGTATTTCCGAGTGTGAAGAAGGTGCAATGCGTTGTGACGTTAACATTTCCGTACGTCCCGAAGGCAGCGAGGAATTCGGCGTTCGTACCGAAATTAAGAACATGGCTTCCTTTGAAGCAATTGAAAAAGCAATCCGTTATGAAGCACAGCGTCATATGGATGCCCTTGAGTTTGAAACCGAAGAACTGGTACAGGAAACCAGACGTTTCGATGACGTAAGCGGCAAGACCTTTGCAATGCGTAACAAAGAAACAGAGGCAGACTACCGTTACTTCCCTGATGCAAACTTAATGCCCATTATCATTGATGATGAATGGTTAGAGCAGATTAAGGCTGCAAAACCCGTTGAAATCGATGAAAAAGCAGATGCTTACAGAGAAGCAGGTATTTCCGAAAAAGAAATCGATATGCTCATCCACAACCACAATGTCAGCAAGCTTCTTGATGACGTAGTGGCACAGGGCTGTGATGCAAAGAACGCTGCAGGTTGGATTCTCACCGACTGTGTAGGTATCCTGCGTAAGAACGGCAAGCTCCTTACAGACCTTGAAATTTCCGTAGAAGATTTGACCGCAATCATTAAGATGGTTGACAGCGGAGACGTAAACAGAATGAGTGGCCGTAAGATTCTTACCGCAGTTTTGGAAGAGGGCGTAGACCCTGTTGCATACTGTAAGGAAAACGGTCTCGATGCGAAGGTAGATACTTCCGTCATCGAAAGCATTATGGACAGAGTATTTGCTGAAAATGCCCAGGCAATTGCCGATTACAAGAGCGGTAAAGTAAAAGCAAAACAGGCACTCTTCGGTGCTTGTATGAAGGAACTGAAGAATACCGCTGATACAGCAGTAATCAAAGAAGTTCTGGAAAAGAAATTAATGGACATTTAAGCAAGAAACAGATAGTATAAAGATAAGGATGCTCCGGCAGTGTGCCGGGGCATTTTTCTTTCATAGGGATTTCCTATGGAGAAAAAATTGATGCGCAGCTCGCGGTAAGGAATGTGTCGCTTCGTGACCTGCTCGCGCGCGCAAGATTGCGCGGATATGCAATCTTATTTGTGAGAGGAGGAAAAACATGGAACTGTTTACCAGAAGTTATGATAAGGAATGGAACCGTATCGTAAATATTTACGTACATCAGTGTCAGGGAATTCCTGAATTTATCAATGATAAGGATACATACAAAATTCTGGCGCTTGATGAGGGAACCCTTACCTATGAGAGTAAGGGGCAGAAGAAGATGGTTTCTGCGCCCTGTATCTTTGTGATGACGGATGAGGAGGTTTTATTTTCTGCGCTCAAGGACGTGAAATCTACCACAGTCTTTTTCCGTACCACGGAAATCCGTGAGGAATTTACCCCAGAGCGTCTTAGTACCGGCGAATTTGAACAGGATACCAGCAGGACCATATATCAGGATTATCTGTTAATCAAACCCTTTGATAAGTATAAAGCAAAGACGGCTACGGTGCTGATTCCCGGTATGTCTGCCTATGAGAAGATTAAGAAAATTATCCGACTAATGAACCATGAACTGGTGGGACAAAGTGACGGCTATTGGCCCTGCAGAAGCCGGTCGTATTTGATAGAGCTGCTGAGCTTTGTAGGATATGTTTGTGCCCGTCCGACTTCTTATATTGTGAATGAAAAGAAGGAGGATGCGGAAGCAATCGGGAATCTTTGTATGATGTATACCGGTGCGGATAATGAGTCCGGAAACGATATTGTCAGTGCGATTATTCAGTATCTTAGTGAGCATATCTCGGATAAAGTTACCCAGGAAGAAATCATGAAGGCGTTTTCCATTAACAGAAACCGTTTGAACGAACTGTTTATCAGGGAAACTTCCATGACCTGTATGAATTACCTGGTGAAGATGCGTGTGAACCTGGCCCAGATTATGCTGGCGGAAACCGCCCTTCAAATCGGAGAAATTGCAGCCAGGGTAGGATATGCGGATGCCAACTATTTCATCAAAGTATTTAAAAAATTTTCAGGCGTAACCCCCTCTAAATACAGAGAAAGCTTTTGGGGTAACTAAATAGAAATGATTAGAAAAATTTGTGCGAATCTTACTGTTTTTCGTGCAAATTTTTCTTATTATGGGGGATTTTTTCATGCTATTCTACATGTGAAAGTTCGGGGAAAACAATCGTGAAATAGATATCCGGAAGGATGTAAAAAAAGGAATAGTAAGGAGCGTAGCATGAAAAGAAGCATATATTTATTGTTGATATTTATGATGACGGTAAGCCTTTACGGTTGCGGAAGTAAGGCGGAAAATGCTGAAACGGCCGCAGAAACGATAGAAGAAACTCAAACGCATGAAGAACTGCAAATTCTTGAAGAACCGCAAATTCTTGAAGAAACGGAGACGGTAACTGTAGAGGGAAAAGATCCTTTGGGAATTTTGCCCCAAACCATTGAAAAGACCATCACCTATCAAAAGGACGCAGCCACCGGTGAGGTTTTAGAAACAATTGAAAGTTGTAAGAGTTGGAAAAT
>JAFZDQ010000068.1 GCA_017561085.1 Lachnospiraceae bacterium | reverse complement strand
GGTACTGTTTTAGATAATCTAAATGCCGTTGCCCCCAGATGCCTATTGCCTGTTCTTCTTCGGCGGGTACAGTTAAGCACGGTATCAAATAATCCCCTTGCCTTTCGTATTTGCCGCCCAGTTCCTCAAATAATGATTTTGCCATTGTCTGTTACCTCCACATTCTTTTTTATTTTGAATGTCCGCAAAATCCGTCCTACATCTGTGTGACATGCAGTATGATTTTTCGAGATGGTCAAAGGTACTGACGGATGCTTTTGGTTTACCCGGAGAATATATGTATGGAGCAGGGGCTATATGGGAAGAACATATTCATCCCGAAGACAGAAACGCCTTCCACCGTGGAATAGATGATATATTCAGCGGTAGATCAGGCGGACATGATATGCAGTATCGTGCAAGAAGGAAAGACGGGGAATACGACGTCTGCACTTGTCGGGGGATTGTAATAAAGGATGTATCCGGTCAGCCTGAGTATTTTGGCGGCGCGATAAGAAATCATAGTCAGCAGAGTCATATAGACCGATTGACAGGGTTAAGAAATCAGTACGGTTTTTTTGAGGATATACAGAGCCATATAGACAACAGAATCCCTATGCGTGTCTGTCTGATAGGTATCAGCAAGTTTGCGGAGATCAATGAACTATATGGATATGCTGCGGGGAACTCCGTCCTGCAGGGCGTCGGCCGTTACCTGATGGATCACGTAGGCAACAGGGGCGGAACCTTCCGCATGGATGGATCTAAATTCGCCATTATTACCGAGACCCAGACATACGAAGATATGGAGAGAACCTATGAGGGACTCAGGGCGCATTTTAGGGAAGGCATAAAGCTTGGAGATGAATATGCACCTTTGGAATTACATGCAGGAACGTTGGTTGTAGATGATTTTACGACGGATGATCAGACGGTGTATTCCTGCTTGACATATGCTTATGATGAATCAAAGTTCAATAAACAGGGCGATATCGTGGAATTCTGCAACAATTTAAAGGCAGATAACATAAAGAGCATAGCAAAGCTGCATTCCATACGAAATTCGATCAATAATGAGTTTGACGGATTTTATCTTTTATATCAGCCGGTAGTTGATGCCAAAACAGAAAAACTGATAGGAGCCGAGGCACTTCTTCGGTGGAAAAATGATAAGTATGGCATGGTTCCGCCGGATGATTTCATTCCTGTACTGGAAAAAGACCCGTTATTTCCTGTGCTTGGAGAATGGATACTTCATACGGCAATGACCGACGCAAAAAAAGTACAGGAGATACTTCCGGATTTCATTATCAATGTCAACCTCTCCTATGCGCAGCTCGAAAGGCCTGATTTTACGGACAGCGTATGGAATATAGTTAATAATACGGGATTTGATCCGCAAAAGCTCTGCCTTGAAATAACGGAAAGATGCAGGCTGATTGACATGAAGCTCTTAAATAATGTCATGACAACGCTGCGTGCCGGAGGAATCCGCATTGCACTTGATGATTTTGGAACAGGGTTTTCGTCAATAGGGCTTCTTAAAAATCTGCCGTTTGACACGATAAAGGTTGACAGGGGATTTGTGCAGAAAATAGAAGAAGACGAGAAAGAAAAAAGGCTCATTAATAATTTTACAGATGCGGCCGATATTTTTGGCTCGGATGTCTGCGTGGAGGGGATAGAGACATCCGGAATGCGAAATATACTGAAAGATATGAGCATACATAGTTTTCAGGGGTACTTTTATTCCAAGCCGGTTGAGGTGGGGACAATTATTTCCGGTTTGAAATCGGAATCGGGAGAGATGTGCTTTAAAAATCCGTAAAAGCGGGTTTTGAAAATAAAGAGCAAACATTTACTTACTAGGAGGAATGAAAAAAATGAAGGGCAAACAAGGAATTTCAATCTATCTCATGCAGGTGCTTTTTGCACTTGTACCGCTTATTATCGGAGCTGTGGCATTGACGCTTATGTCAGTGGGACAGCTGAGCGATAATATGGAAGAAGAGGTATATGAGAGGCTTGAGGTGGCTGCAATCGGGGCGGCGAATTATTTTGAATATGATATCCAGAACGGAATAATTGCCCAGGATGACGACAGCTTTGCCTATGTTGATAGTTTTGCCGGCAATGAAGTCGATATAACAATCTTCCAGGGAGATGTTCGCTTCATAACTTCAATTAAGAATGCTGATGGGAGCAGGAATATAGGTACCACATCGGCACCGGAGATATGGAGTGCCTGTCAGTCCGGAAAGACAGTGGAGAAGGACAATGTTGATATCGGCGGAAATAAATTCTATGTATTTTATATGCCGATTTATGATGCAGACGGAAATGTGTGGGGCATGTCTTTTGCCGGTGAGCCGATGGAAACGGTAAAAGCGGCTCAAAGCAAAGCCATTACCACTAATGTTATGGTAGCTGTGATGATAATTGTAGTATTTGCCATAGTGGCCATTATGGTAGCACGACTTGTAGCCAATCCGATCAAGGTTCTTGCAGATGCATCGGGAAAGCTTGCAAAAGGACAGCTGAATACGGAGTTCAGTGCGAAGAGCCATGTGAAGGAGATTACTTCCTTGGTTGATTCCACTCGCAATCTCCAAAATGCGCTTGTAAGTGCAGTCGGTACTGTGAAAACATCGGCAGGCAGCTTGAGCGGAGCAGTTGTTGAGGTTGATGATAAGACCGGACATAATGTTGAAAGCGTCAGCCAGATAAATGTAGCAATAAATGAGGTGGCGGAAACCTCACAGTCTGTGGCAGAATCTGCGCAGAGTATGGCCGAAAAGGCTGTTGAACTTGGCGATAATATTGAAAGGCTTAATGACAATATCGGGATACTTAGAAACGCATCTGATGAGATAACCGTAGCTAATAATGAAGCATCTCAGTATATGGAAACCGTACTTAAATCAAGCAATGACAGTGTTTTGGCGGTTGGGGAGATCAGTGAAAAAATATCGGCAACTAATGAAGCTGTTAAAGACATTTCAGAATCTGTACAGATGATAGATGCGATTGCAAACCAGACGCAGTTACTGTCACTCAACGCTTCTATTGAGGCAGCAAGAGCGGGTGAAGCAGGTAGAGGATTTGCAGTGGTTGCCGAGAGCATCAAAGATCTTGCAGAAAGCAGTTCCGAAAATGCATCAAAGATCAACGATATTGTGCAGAAGGTAACATCTATATCCAATGAGACTGTAAGCGTTGCAGAAAAGGTTAGGAGTATTATCGAAGCTGAACGGGAATACATTACAGAGACCCAGGGCAAATTTACTGTTTTATCCGGAGCTGTTAATGATAGTGTGAATGGAATAGCGGCAATTTCGGAAATGGCGGGAGAACTGGATCGCATAAAAAATGAACTTACGAATGCGACAACAGATTTGGGAGCAATTTCTGAGGAACTGGGTGCCAGTGCACAGGAAGTATCGGCAAGCTGCGCTACTGTTACAGGTGCATGTACGGATACTCAGGCTCAGACTGAAGAGATGCGGGCGATAAATGAGCATCTGGCGGATGCAGTTTCTTTCTTTAATCTGTAAAAAAAGCGTTGACCCACTGAAACGAGTCCGCTAAATGAAATGATAAGTGATCGAATTGATAAAAAACGAGATAATCTGTATAAGGATGCTGTTCAAACTAAAGAAGATTACTGCGGATTATTATGGCGTTCTGTCAAAACTTCGCAGATTACGTGAACTTGCAGATACATTAGGCGAGATTGGTACAGATCTTCGAAAGGACGCAGAAAGGGCTGAAAATCAGTGCAAGGATTGTATTCACAGATTTAATAATGTGAATGAGAGCTTAAAGGACAGAGACTACCGTTATATACATCATCAGATGCTTTTCGTGGCGAGACAGGCGAAGGTATTTGAGGAATCGACTAGAAAGGTTAACAAAGATGCGCAAAATTTAATGATACATATTAACAAAGAATTTAAAGGAGGCAACGAACATGACTTACGAAGAGTTAGTCAAGAAAGTAAAAAAGGTGGTTGAAAAGATTGATAAGGGAGCTGTAAAGGAACACGCTGCCATTGAGATCGACATTGAAGGAGAGGGCGAAGGGGCTTTCTATGTGGAACTCGATAAGGATAAAGTCGCAGTGGAACCTTACGAGTATTATGACAATGATTGCAGGATACGCACAGGCGCAGAAACACTCATAGATCTTGTAACCGGAAAGCTTGATGCGGTAAAGGCACTTGAGGATGGCAAGATCAGCGTTGATGGAGATATAGAAAAGGCACTGGTTCTTTCGGATGTTTTAAAAGCAACAGTCAATAAAAAGTCCTCAGAGATAAAGAAACCTGCAACAGCATCAAAGCCTGCAACATCTAAAAAAGCCACAAATAAGAAGGCTTCATCAAAGTAATAATACTTCATTAGATAGAGTGCAATTTCAAAAGAAGAAGGAGACTGCCGGTCATCTTGGTAGTCTCCGTTTGTTTTAGGATAAGATATATAAAAATGATAATCACAATTTCCGCCTGATTTCAGATGCCAACATGCCTGGGTGTATGTTCTGTGGCTTGTTCTTTTGAAATATCTTTACCAAGATACTGCTCAACATTGTTGAGTTTCTGCTGCATATTTTGTGCTTCTTTTTCTGCAGATTTGTATGTCTTTTCAAGAATTGTTTTTCGAGTCAGCATGGTTTCATAATCGGCACGTATCTCTGACGGCTTGACAGATTTTGGGTCAAGTCCCATCTTTTGAAGCATTCTTTCAGCACCGTCATATAGAATGAGCTGAGTTTCATGCATACGAAGGTATCTGTCTGGATCCTTGGATTTTTTATATTTTTCCTGAAAGGGTTTATTGTCTCTGTACTGTTCCGCATATAGGAGCAGTTCGGAGACTTTTTTCATTTGATGCTCCAGCTCTACAAGCTCAGTACGGGCAGATTTCGCCTCGGCTGTCTTTTTGTCAATCTGCTTCTGAAGCTGAGAAAGATTATCTGCGGCGGCATAGCTGGCAGCGGCGGTCTTGAGGTTCTTGACCGATGCCCAGTGCTGGAGACCGGGGCTGTTTTGAAATTTTTCTCCAGAGGTATCTATGAGCGTTCTGCTTGCACCGGTTCTTGTGACGATATCCTTCTTTGGTATCTTGATCCGTGATTTCTGCTTTGGAGCTTCTGTGGTGTTTGGCTCTTGTACTGTTTCTTCTTTGTTCTGCCATTTCTCCGGGTTTTCAATCCTGTCTTTGATTTCTTCTTTTGTATAACCTGCTCCAAAATTTCGGAAGCTGCCACGCACAGGTCGCTCTTGGCCAGGGGCAGTGAACTTTATGTATTTTGAGTGAGGATCACCGATTTTTTCACCGGTAACTGTATAGCCTTTTTCTTTGATTAGGCGCAAAAAGTCCTCATAGGATTTGGCGATTTTAATGCATTCGTCAATATCTTCTTGAAGCCGCTTTTTCCAAGATGTGCCTTCCTGCTCAGCTTTCCACTGAACATATTTTTTGCCTTTTCTGCCGCTTGGCTCTATGATGGAAAGACCATGTTCTTTGCATAATTCATCGCTGAGCTGCCGGATATGATAATAGCTTTTCTTGCAGGCATTATATTTTTTGTGATCTATGTTATCGGCGGCGCAAAATATAATGTGATTATGTGGGTGACCTTTATCGGTATGGGTTGCGACAACATAGGAGTATTTGCCGCCGAGCAGTTTGTCTGCAAGTTCGATCCCGATACGATGAGCCTCCTCATGAGAAACTTCGCCTTTTGCAAAAGACTGGATCAGATGATAAGCCTGATTTTTGTCAGAAGATTTTGTTCTGGAAAGAGCATAGTCAAAGTCATGCCTGGCTGTTTCGGGACTACAGCCAAATGAATCAACGAGCAGTTGCTGCTCGGTCTTATCCGGGTTGCAAATATAAGCTACAGCTTTTGTAACGGTACTTTTGATAGCATGGATTCGTGTGTATGCCATATCTTATCCATCAGCTCCTTTATCTCATTTAGATCTTCTTCGTAAGCGTTCCCTGTTTTCATAATCCGCTCTCTGATCATGTTTATGTTTCTGCCGAGGGCGGCTATCTGGTAGCTGTATTCCTTCAGCCCGTTATAGTCGATGTCATAGACATAACCATATAGGATCAGGTGACGGATATACTCGGATTTGTTCCTCATATGTGAGGTTTTGACCTTTTCATCAAGCACATACTGTTCATTGTCGCTGAGGAATACTTTTAGCTCATTGGTGCGGTCTCGCTTGCCGCTCATATATACCACTTCCTTTCAAAATTGCCGTTTCCGGCGTGAGTGTTTTTGAAGCAAAACTGTTCATATTGTTGTAGGAGAAATATGAAGCGGTTTTGCATTAACGGGGGTCAGGGGGCGTAGCCCCTTGCAAGCTCATTTGCTGTCATTTTGCCGCTTGGGAAAATGGTCAGTAAATGTGGATGTGTGGGAACACATCCAATGCTTGGTATTCTTCTTGCAAATCGCTTGCGATTTGCGGGTTCAGCATGCCTACGGGCAGGCGGCTTTGAACCCATAACGCCGTATCCGGCGATTATTGTTATGCTTTTGTACTGTGGGGAATATAAAGGAAAAATAAAAAACTGCCACAGTACGGGCGCACGGGTGCACCGGTATTCGTAGCAGTTTAGGTGTCTTATATAATTTGAACTGAGGTCATGTTAGCAGAGCAGGAGCATGACGTCAATTGTTTTCCGAAATGTTTTCAAGATATTTTCCGACTACAACAGCATTATCGACCACTTCGTCAAATGAGAGCCTGGCTGCATATGTCTCATCAGCGATGTAATTGCTCCAGTCATTTGCCAGAGATTCTTCTGCTTTTACTTCAGCGCAGATGGACTCATATTGTTTCAAAAGATCAAAGGATCCTCTTTTCTTGGCAGTATGCTCTACAGCCAATCTGAAATGTGCCGGATTGATGGAATCCCTGTAAAGATGGAAGAGAACATACAGATCATAGAAGCCCCTTGATCTAGTATTTCCGATGCCTCTGCGGATAACTGTTTCATATTTTTCTGCAAGGATCGTTTCCAAAGTATAGGCATATACATCAATGTCCTTTTCATCGAACATGGTATGAAAAGAATACTCGATAGCTGCAGGTGTGATCTCATCCCCGGTGGTGATGTCAATCTTCATTTTGTTCTTTATCTTGCCGTACTCTGCAACAAAGTGAACTCGGAAATTGTTGTAATCATCATCTTCACGGATAGGCTCGATCTTCTCAAAACGGAAGATGATTCCGTCTCCGGTATCAATGTCGAAGATCTCTTTTACGATCTTTTCAATATTTTCTTCGTCCATATCTATTCCACGGACGGTTGTATCCATGTCCATGGTGGTTCTTTCAGAAATGCCGATCATGGAAGGGATCAACAGCCCGCCCTTAAGGACAAAGTTCTTTTTATATGGAGAGAGGGATAATCTCTCCAGGATACGCTCAAACATAAAAATCTGTAATACTTCCTGAGCATGAAGGTCCTTCTCTTTGGCTATATTGCGGATTGCGCCTTTAAGCTGCTCCGGTGTTTTCATCTGTGGTGCTCCTTTCAGCCTGTCAGTATATCCATGTAGTCTCTGACAGGTCTCTCTATATGGAAAATCTTAGCATATCTGATAAGCTGCACATGGTCGTTAGTTCGGTCATTAAAGTATTCGTGCAGAGCCTGCAGATATAACTGCTTATCTATCTTGTCTTTTTTCTTGATCAGGTCAATTATACATCTTTCCTTATCATACAGACGGACATTGTTTCCGTCCGGTGTCAAGGTCTCTGTAATGCCAACACTCCATTTATCGGCATTTATATAATGTAATCTGATATTCTTATTGTCCTTTTTTAACCGGGTTGCATTAAATCCCTGTGGCACGGAGACATCCCATACATGGGGAGTACGGTCGGACATATCCCAAAGGTAAAGGGCAGTGCCATAGGAATAAACTACTCTTGGGTTGTTCGCCTGTATGATCTGGAGATCATCCGGGAACTCATCTGCATAATAATATATTCCACGAGCTTCTTTTACAAGAACTCCTTCATCAATAAAGGTGGGTATCAGTACACGGCTGATACCTGCTTTTTCTATCTGGGATGTTGTAATCATTCCACCGGTCTTCTTGGCCATTTCTTTTAGCATTTCAATTCTTTGTTCTCGAAGTTTTGACATTTTGCATCACCTCCTCGAAACTAACGCGCTTTAATTATATAATAGTAAAGTCTAAATGTAAAGTTTTGAAAGATAAATAATTTTTTTCAAAATTTATACCCACATTTGGACCTCGAAAATACTTCTCTGTAATGAAGGACGGAATCAGGAGCCATTCGTAGAAAGGATAACTATGAGCGGCTATGAATTCGATCCAAAAGATAAAGATGGGAGTCTAAGGGACAGGTTTGACTGTTACTGCAAGGAGGTGATCGGTAGAGCAGCACACAACCTGGTATTCAAACAGGCACAGTACCTGATCCTTCATTTTGGCGGCGGTGAGATAGATCCGTCGATGATGATGCATGAAGATGAGCATGACAACCTGTACGCAGTAAAAATGACGGTACGGGGCAAGGATGTCTTCATTGGAGATGAGTGCCTTGCAAAATTGCTCCCCAAATTACAGAAACGAAAGCGTGAGATTTTACTTATGTATTACCTGCTGGATATGACGCTTGAGGAAATCGCTAACGAGCTGGGCATTGAGTACGAGACAGTAAAATCTACAAAATCGAAGGCGATTAAAGAATTGAGGAAAGGAGCGGCAAGTGAAAGTGAAGAGGCGTAAATATACTCCGCCGGAGGCTGATCTTATCAGGCCAGCTATTACCGGCAATATTGTTGCGCTGTTTGATGTGAGAGCGCACTATGACAGGCTTATGCGTTATAAGTTGAACAAAGAGATAATGGCCTTGTCAGAGGCTATTGGCTTCAGCCCCGATATGTTTGACTTTGACAATCTTCTTGGGGATGTTGGCGTTATCCTTGATAACGCTGTGATGAACTTTAAGGAATAATCAACTATAACGATAACTCCTGATTCCTATCGCCTTCATTATTTATTATTTGTCATTCTCATAAGGTGCATAAGCCTAAAAGCGGTGTAGCAGCTGCAGGTGTCGCTTATGTACCTTTCGGGCTGACAAGTCCGGCGTTAGGAATTACCACCGTAACGGTGGCACTGAACTTTGAAAACTGAATAGTGTTGTACTTTGCAGAACAACCGGAGCGTTAAGCCAAACAGCAAATACGCCATGATGCGGCTCTTATATTTAGGAAGAAAAGCGAATTTCTCTATGAGCTGTGGAGCGTCGTATATGTTGCTGAGAATGGGATTGGGGATCCTATGGCGATGATGCGTTCCTTAGTTAAAGTTACTTCCCCGAAGAATGGGGGCTGAAGAAGCTGGTGGAATTCCAATGTGATCTGTACCCAGGATCACTGCAAAGTATTTTTTTAAGAAAAAGGTTTATCGGTCAATAAAAGCGCATTTGCGGTTAAGAAATATGGTTTAGGGGATAAGTGCGCCTTTATTGGCTGATTAGCCATGAATTATTATAGCGAGAGGAGCATAAGCCTATGGCGAAAGAGAAAGATGAAGAGAGCCTCGTTAAGTGCATCTATAACGATATGGTCTTTTATGTGCCGAGTGATGTCTTTTCTATTGTTCTCCTGCGGACGCAAAGATACTCAACAAAGAAATATGTTAGGTATAAAGAAGGCGCAGAACTGTATAGCATGAGCGAGAGGAAGTTTACTGATCTGGCAAACAATTCCGATGCGGTTGTACATGTTGATAAGATAGCGCTTGTGGATCTTGAAAAGGTTGAAGAGTACATAAAACTCAACAATTCATAAGATTCGGTTAGGAGATTTTGCAGGACAAAAACCTTGACATGTTGTAGGACAAAAAGTATAATGAGGATGGTTGAAGGGAGGTACGCTGATTTGGCAAAGATGGGAAGACCGAAGGCAGAAAAGCCTAAGTCGAGTAAAATATCCATCCGCTTTACCGATGAAGAATTTGAGCAGTTAAAGCAGCGTGCAGACCAAAACGACCAGACCATAACAGAAACCATACGTGAAGGTGTCAGGCTACTGTTTGAAACCAAGCACAAGTAATTTTGCAAAATCTCTTTCCTGAATAGAAAGGGATGAACTATGGCAAAAATACGGAAAGACACTAAGGGCAAGGTACTACACAAGGGCGAGGACTACAAGAAGGAGAAGAAGCTTTACCGATACTCCTATACGGATCCCCTTGGAAAAAGGAGATGTATCTACTCCAAGGACTTAGGGGAACTTAGGGAGAAGGAAAAGCAGCTTCAGCGGGATCAGCTTGATGGACTTGATATGTATGTCCAGGGCAAAGCAGATGTGAACTTCGCATTTGACCGCTACATAGCTACTAAGACTGAACTTCGTAGTTCGACACGAACCAATTACCTGTATACCTATGGCCGCTACGTAAGAAACGGATTTGGAAAGAAGAAACTTTCAAGTGTCAGGTATTCTGATGTGGTGCTGTTTTACAATGCTTTGCTTGGAAAGGGATTATCCGTAAGCACGGTGGATTCTGTTCATACGGTGCTACGCCCCACCTTCCAGCTCGCAGTCAGGGATAATGTCATCCGTAATAATCCTGCGGATGGAGCAATGGCTGAAGTAAATAAGAAGTGGGACGGCGAGACCGGGGTAAGACATGCACTCACAATAGAGGAAGAAAGGGCATTCCTTGATTGTCTTAATCTTCAGAAGAATCTGAAATGGAAGCCACTGTTTACCGTGATGTTCGGTACTGGATGCCGTATAGGAGAGGTTATCGGTCTGCGTTGGGATGATGCCGATATGGATAATGGGATTATAACCATTGATCACGATATTACCTATTATCCGAGATCTGACAAGAACTACAAGTGTGAATATGAGCTTGCACTTCCAAAGACAGAGGCGGGTATCAGAACTATTCCGATGCTCAAGAAGGTCAAGGAAGCTCTGGAGCTTGAAAAAGAGAACCAGGAAAAGTACGGCTATCATTGCGTTGTAGAGCTTGGAGGAATGAAGAACTTCATCTTTTGTAATCGTTTTGGCGGGCTGCTCAATCCGGCTGGCGTGAATAAGGTAATAAAGCGCATAGTATCGGATCATAACGCAAAGGAAATAGTGGATGCAAAGAAAGAAGGCAGAGAGCCGGTAATAATACCGGATTTCAGCTGCCACATCACAAGGCACACATTCTGTACGAGGCTTTGTGAGAATGAAACAAATGTTAAGGTAATACAATCCGTTATGGGGCATAAGGATATCCAGACAACTCTGGACATCTACGCCGAAGTATCGGAGAGCAAAAAGAAGGATATATTTGATCAGTTAAATGATCATGATGTCATTTAGGAAGAGTCCTTGATGGACTCCCAAGTACCACAAAAAAATGCTGAGTACCACATCTGTGCCACAGATATTCCAATGTATGGTGCAGTACGGTGCAGGATAACGACAAATGTGTTGTTCGATGACTTGTTGGGATTGCATGATAATGCAGGATAGCGACATTATTGTGAGCAGTCGTCCCGACACTTAAGAGCATGAAGTGATTTTTAATAGATAAATACTGAAGGTGTAGTAACCATGGGTACTCCCACCACACCCAAAATACACCCGTTTAAAATAGAATTTTCATTTTGGTTGTGATTTTTAGTTTGTTCTTGTGAGATATTTATAATTTCTCGCCAGGTAACAAAGACCAAAAAGCCTTTAAAAATACATGATTTTCTTCCGAGAACCAATGAGAAAATATGTAACCGGTGGATGAAGGCATCTTCCATGAATTGAATATGGGTTTTTACATAAGAGCAATTTTCCAGCAATGGACGATTGCTCTTTTTTCTTGCCCGAAAACGGGTACAACCATTATTCAATCCACAGGAGGAAAAAGAGATGAATTTCGAAGAGTTTAAGAACAATCTTG
>JAFZDQ010000067.1 GCA_017561085.1 Lachnospiraceae bacterium | reverse complement strand
TACCATAGCCGGAAGTAAGGTGGTATTGTAATCCATTACTTCACGGAGCGCACCGTCGATACGGTAACGGACTCTTAAGGTTCTTTCCATGGGCTCAATATGGATATCACTGGCACCGCCGCGGACTGCCTGCTCTAACATAGTACGGACAATCTTAACGATGGGTGCGTTGTCAATTTCTGCGTTGCTTTCTTCTTCCTCTTCGAGGAATTCTTCCGCGTGCTCCTTCTGGTACTGGGCTGCAGCTTCCATCGCCTGCTTCTTACCAAACATCCGGTCAAGCTGAATGGCTATCTGGGCAGAAGGTGCAAAGTAAGGCACGATTTCCATGTTGGTAATCAGGCTCACATCATCGATGGCCGGCAAAAACATAGGGTCAGCCATAGCCACCTTCAGTACATTGGAATTGTTCTCGTCAATGGCGAAGGGAACCAATTCGTATTTCTTCATGATTTCTTCGGACACCAGACTAATTGCCTTATCCTGTAAGCCAACCGCATGTAAATCCACGGATTCAATGCCGAGCTGTTTACTTAACACGTCTGCAAAATCATGATGTGATATATATCCAAGGGCAAGCAGGGTTTCACCTAATTTGGTTTTCCTGACTTTCTGCTCCTCCAGTGCTGTCTCTAACTGTTGCTCTGTAATCAGTCCCTGGGAAATGAGCAAATCCCCGATTCGTACTCTTTTACCAAAAAGCGCCATAATTCAATCCTCCCGCACTATAATTGTAATACGAAATCCCGTCATTTGCAACTTTTCCGGTCAATTAAATTATTTTTATAAAATAATTTCCCGAAATTTGGCGTGCTTTGCCCGCCATACAAAGACCAATGAGCTCAAATAAGAGTTTCGAAATAACCGGATTCTCTCCGTCCGCCTTCATACTTTCGCAAATTTCATCCACGGAGCGGGGTATCACATCCAAGTATTTCAAAAGCCCCTCTTCGGTACCTTGGCGGTCATCTTCCGGTGTTTTGGATTTCACTTTTTCCGCTTCCCTGCCCTCTGCCAAAGACGCCCCGGCATCTTCCGCGCCCTTCTCCGCCCTCTTTTTTGCGGCGCCGCTGCGGTTTTTCAAAAGCAACAGCTCCGCCATCAAATCCTCCGGGGACAGGGCAATTCCTGCCCCCTGCCGCAGCAGATAATTACAGCCGTCACTGAGCCTGTCCACCAGTCTTCCGGGGACCGCATACACATCCTTCCCCTGCTCCAGTGCCATGTCCACGGTTATCAGGGTCCCGCTTTTTTGACGGGCTTCGATAACAAGGACTGCATCCGATAAGCCCGCCACAATTTTATTCCGGTAAGGAAACAGAGTTTTTACCGGCTCCGTACCCGGCGGATAAGGGGAACAAATTCCGCCCTTTTCCGGGATCCTGTCATACAATTCCCGGTTGGATTTGGGATAACAGATATCCACGCCGCAACCCAAAACCGCATAGGTTTCCCCGCCTTCCGCCAGGGCGTGCTCCTGGGCAATGCCGTCAATTCCCCTGGCCATGCCGCTGATAACATCTACCCCCGCAAAGGCCGCACCTCTTGCAAAGGCTGCCGCCATACTGCTTCCGTAGGCGGAGCACTCCCTTGCGCCGATGATGGCAAGGGATACCCGCCCCTGTTCCGGCAGTTTCCCAATGTAGTACAAAACAAAGGGCGGGTCCTCTATTTTCTTTAGCCCGGCGGGATAATCCCGGTCGAAAAAAGTAACCATTTTGACGGCACTGTTTCTAAGGTCCTCATAGTCCTTTTCCAAGTCCGCATTCCGCCGGTAGTCCCAAAAAGCCTCTGCCTGCTTCGGCAAAAGAAGCGCCTTTATCCTCTCTTCCTTCATCCCAAACAGCTCCTTTGCAGAAATTCCTTTTTGCAAAAGGCTGATGGCTGTTTTGTTACCGATTCCGGGAACTTTGTGGAGCCCGTAACGATATCCTTTTTCTTCCATGCTACTCCTCCTTTTGCCCTTCAAACATACACGCCGCCTCCGTCAGATGCATTTCATTTATGGATTCACAATCTTCTACATCCGCTATGGTCCTGGCCACCTTAATCAGCCGGTGATAGGCCCTGGCACTTAAGCCAAGGCTCTGAAACATATGGGATAAAAGCCGCCGTTCTTTTTCCCCCAGCTTACAAAACTTCTCAATTTCACCAATCCCCAGTTCCCCGTTAAAACGGATGCCGCTGCCTTTATATCTGTGGTTCTGGCGCTCTCTGGCCTGTAGTACCTTTTGCCGCAAAAAGCTGCTGTCTTCTTTGTTTTTCCCTTCCTGCAGCTTGGCAAATTCCACCCCCGCAACCCGGATTTTTAAGTCAATCCTGTCAAGTACGGGGCCCGAAATGTGGCTCCTGTAGCGGTGTAACTCAAAGGGCGTACACCGGCATCTGTTTCTGTCCGGATAGTAGCCGCAGGGGCAGGGGTTCCTTAGTCTTGAAAGATTGATACAATTTAACAATGAACCCTCTTTGAACACCCAGTTTCTTCCTATTATATATTTAATTTTAAGTCAATTTATTATCAACACTTCGATTTCGCTATATTTCGGTACGAAATTAAAAGCCTTTTGAATTTTTCCTACCTATTAAAAGAACCGATTGGCATAATACCAATCGGCTCATAATACATCATTATTCAATTCATAAAACTGAAACTCTCACTTATGCTTTCATATCAAATCCTGACATAGAACTCATTGTAGTACTTAGAGAAGACATCTTTGCAATAAAACTATCCGTAACACTCTTTAAGTCTTCACCCTTAAAAGTATACTCATGCATTCTCTGTTCTGTCAGTTTTTCTTCTGCTGCTTTCTTTTCAGCCTTCTTCTGTTTTTCTTTATCTTCTTTGATTCTCTCAAGCCACTTATCTATATCCTCATCCGTACCCGGTGTATCTGTAACTCCACAAACACACATAGTTGTATATTCTTCTCCAAACTCAATGGAGCAAGAAATCAATCTCGAACCTCTTGCACTTAAAGACTGTTGTGTTTGTTTGAT
>JAFZDQ010000066.1 GCA_017561085.1 Lachnospiraceae bacterium | reverse complement strand
CCGCTTTGTTCTACCATACCAAGTTGCGCTGCCCGTTGTTTAATTTCTGCATCGCTTAAGGTTTCTTTTCCTCTGCCGGCCCCCAAAATAATGGCAGTCACGGCAATACCGATTCCAAGTCCCCTCAGATAATATTTCAAATTCATCTTAATACTCCACGTCCTAAATTCCTTCAAACAAATCAATTACCAGTTTTACTTCACCGATTCCAAGGCCCAGTTCCTTGGCAATTGCCATGTTTGATTTGCCTGCATTATGCAATTCCAGAATTCTTTCATTATTATTCTGCTTGCCTACTCTTCCGGGTGCTGTCAGGCTTAAATCTGTTTTTTCTGCCTTAGGCTTTCTGGCTGTTCTCTTCACTGCCGGTTTCGGTTCCACCGCTTCTGTCACTGCTTCTGCCGCAGTTTCTTCAGAAGGAGAATGAAGTACCGTAACCTTTAAGGGATTAATCGGAACAAACTCTTGGGGTTCTTCCGGAATTTGGGATTGCTCCGGCATAGCCATGGTTTCTTCCGCCGCAAAAGTTTCTGCTACGGATTCCGCCTCAAAAACTTCTTCTGCCACCGCAAATTCAGCTTCTTCCGCCGGCACATAATTCATTTCTTCCGCCACCATAAGACTCTCCTGCACCTCAAGTGCGGTCTCCTTTGCTTCTCTTGCGGTAATTTCAGCATCCTTAACGGTCTGTTTTACTTCCGTAGCAGTCTTTACCGCTTCGCTGACAGTAGTCTTCAGATTCTCGTGCTTGTCATTTAACATATCATAAAGAAATACAACTTCCTTATGATTTTTTTCAATCTGTCCAAGCACCGTATCGGAATATTCATTCACCGCCATCATCTTTTCATTGGTCAGACGGTCCATGGCTCTTTCTGTTTTTTCCATGGAATAGGTTACTGTTTCATCCACGATATCCGTAATCTGTCTCTTGGCATCCTCTACTTCCCTGGAAATCAGTTCCTTTATCTGTTCTTCTTTTAATTGCTGTGGTTCCTGCGCATTCCCCTTTTTCTTTGCCGGTAATACAAAACTTAATATAAACACCAGCAAACCGAGAATCAGCAGAATTATTTCAGTTACATTCATGCCTTCACCTAACAAATTATATTTTTATATCAAAACTGCTTTGACCCTTTAATATGACCTTGCCGTCTTCTTCTTTTTCTTTTTCTTCGCCTTTTTTCCGGTGTTTCCCACCGTCGCCGGCATAACTTCCGTCACCTTTTTCCCGGGCATCGAAACGTTTTCCTTCATTCTCAATCCGTTCGCCCTGTCCTACCTGATGAAGCTTATCCTCTACGTTCTGTTCAATACGGGTCTGATTATTGGACTGGTCTATCAGTCCTTTATTGTCCTGATTTTGTTTCACTGCCGTAAAATCCTGGGCACGGGTTACCTGCCCCTGCAGCTCTATACGACTGATTGTCATAATCTACTCCCTATACCTTATAAAGAAACCATCCTCACATCGCCCTGGTCCTTGATAAACCTGCAGTAATGCATGGTATCTTTCACCACCATGGATACATCGGAAATACAAATTTTGGTTCCCGCGTATACTTCTCCCGTTACTTCTACCTTGGCCACCTTACATTCATCCATGATATCCTGTAACATATTGTATTCAGCCTGTTCCTCTTCCATCAACTGACGTATATCATTTTCTTTTACAAGCATATCCTGAAGTCCCTTTAACTGCTCGGGACGCAGTTTGATGCCCTGTGCAAGTTTCTGGGCAAGTGCCACACGGACAGGTCTGATTTTTTCAATGTCTTTATGATGGTCAAAAATAGATTTTTGCAATTCCTGTACACGGATTTTCACGCTGGGGTCTACCCCTACTTCAACAAGGGTATCCGCGCCCATGGCAGAGCCCAGGGTTTTTACATTTATCATACTGCCTGCCGAAACCCGTCCACCTGTAATAAATCCTCTTTTTCCGCTGACGGTAATTTCCGTAGCTGCCATAACCTCACTGTGTAAGATCGATTCCGTAGAAACAAATCCGCCGGCAGTTACTTTGGCATTCTCAATGAACTTGGAAATGACGTTACCGCCTGCCTTCAGCACACCTTTGGCCATGCCGTTCACACCTCTGGTAATTATGATATTGCCTCCGGCCTCTAAGGTAGCACCTTCCACAATTCCCTTTACCTCAATGTTTCCTTTGGCCCTGACTGTAAAATTGGTACAAACATTACCGTTTACAACCACACTGCCCTCATATTCAATATCTCCCGTAGAAATATCTACATTTTCCACTTCAAATACGTTGGATACAAAGACCTTACCTTCTACTAAAGTAACATGTCCGTTTGTCTCCGCCGTAAGGGTCAGTTTATCTTCGGAAAGAATAATATTCCTTCCGTGTCTTAAGACTAATTTTTTCACTTCACGGGGTTTGATTTTTTCGCCAAATACGGAGGTTCCGTACTCACCCGGGTCCTCCGGGAATAATCTGGCCAGCAAATCTCCCTGGCTACAGTGATTAATGGCATTTAAGTGGAAAAAGTCCACACTGCCGTCGCTGTTTAAGGTGGGTTTCGCCTTGGGATCCGTATCAAAATAATACTCTATCCGGGCATCTTCTCCATGTCTTGGCTGCACACCTCTGGCAACTAAAATTTCCGTACAATAAATCGGGGTCTGAAAAAGGTGCTCAATAATCGGCGTCTGGATACCAAAGACAATTCCCTTATGGGAAAGGTCACTTAAAAACTCACGCGCGCTCATTCTCTCCCCTTTTAATGACGGCGGGTATAAACGCACAGCAACAAGCATCCTGTCCTGACTTGTGATCAGCTTGTAGCTTTCACGCATTTCCGGACAATGATCCCTGTTGACCATAAACAAATATTCATCTTTTTCTGATGCTATGGCATCCTGGATTCCTTTATTTACCACTACAACATCGTGGTTTACTCCGTGCAGGGTAAGATAGTCCACAACATCCTTTACCGATACCGGACTTCCTCCCTCCTGCGGAGCTACAATCTTCAATGCGGTCTGACCCTCTCCACATATCAATTGAAAATACCCATTTCTCATTTTCTTCTCCCCAACACAAATACTATACGGAAAAAACTCCCATATAATTTCCCATCTTCGTTTTCAGTTTTTGTAACGCTTTGGTATGAAGCTGGGATACTCTCGATTCGGACACCTCCAAAACATTACTGATTTCTTTTAATGTTAAATCTTCATAATAATACAGAAGAATTACTTTCTTTTCTTTTTCGGTTAACAGTTCAAGGGCATCCGAAAGCACCTGCTTTAATTCGGATTTTTCAACCACTTCTTCAGGACTGTCAAACCTTCTTTGATTACTTTGGTCTACCGGTATCTCACTGCCGGAATCCATAAATTCGTTTAAGGAAACGACTCCTGTGATTTTCATCTGGGACTGCCAAGTCGTGTACTCCTCCTCTGAAATCCCGAGACTTAATGCAATTTCTTCATCTGTTGCTGCACGGCCCTTGGTACTTTCAATTTCTTTCATGGCCGCATCAATTCTTTTTTGTTTTTGTCTGATGGTTCTGGGAATCCAGTCCATCTTACGGATTTGGTCGAGAATCGCTCCACGGATACGCAGACTGGCATAAGTCTCGAACTTCACGGCTTTCATATTATCATATTTATCAATGGCGTCAATTAAGCCAAACACACCATAGCCTACCAGGTCATCATATTCCACATTGTGGCCTAAGTACATACTCAGACGTCCTGCCACCAACTTTACAAGCGGCGCATATTCCAATATGATTTTTTCCCTGATTTCAGGCGATTTGGTCTTTGCATAATCGTCCCAAAGCTTCATTCTGCCTGCTTCGTCCATCATATCCTCCACCGGTTACTGTTTCTTTTCTTCCGTTTCTTCTTTGGCGTTTTCTTTTTCGATTACTTCGCCCTCTTTTTTCGCTTCTTCTTTTTCTTTTTTCTTAATCTCTTCCATAAAAGAAAGTACTTTTTTCTGGATGAAATTTCCTGCAAGGTAAAAAACAACCATCACGCAGACTAAAATCAGAAGCATTTCCGTGGTATCATAACTGCCCCGTACCATAATAATGCTTGCAAGCGCTGCTGCAAACAACATCAGGAAGGGGCCAAATAACTTGCTCTTTTTCATATTACTTTCTCCGGCATTCCGACGGAACGGATAATGAAATCTCCTGTTTTGGGATAAAAAATTACTGTCCGTCCGTAAGTAGCCCCGGTGTCTTCTGCAAGAAGCGCTATGTTCATCTCGCTCAACTTTTTCTTGCTGGCACCGGCATTGCGTTCACCGATTCTGACGATATCACTGTTGCTGCCAAAGGCAAACATCTGGGCACCGCCTGCAATTTTGGCTACAAGCCGGCTTCTGTTTCCGCCGGCTTTCACAATTGCTGCCACTAATTCTTCAATACCTGTATCTGCAAATTTAAGCCGGTTGGAATTATTTCTGATTTCCGTACTGTCCGGTAACATAATGTGTACCAGTCCACCGACTCCGGCTACCGCATCTCTGATTGCAATGCCGATGCAGGACCCAAGTCCTAAGGTAGTCACTGCATCATCGCCATTGCATACAGCCATATCCGCCATTCCTACTTTGATTACTTCGCTCATACTACTGAAGTCTCCTATCACTGCTTTATCAGGCTCTTACATTACTCCCAATGTAGTTAATATCTTCTGGTAAGAATCCATATCGGGAATCAGGATAAAATATCCGTCTAATTCAATATCATCCGAAAACTTCGTCTGTACCAGCAGAATCTTATCAGCATGAAGACCAAATTCTGCAGCCGGAACACTTAAAAGTGCTGCCGCCATATCAATTCCCATCTGAGGGGTAGAAGGATAAATCATCATATTGGTAAGGCTTGATAACGCATTAAGGTAAGCACCTGTAATAATATTACCCACTTCCTTAATGGCAGAACATTCCATCTCGCCAAATTCATGATTTACAATTTCTTCTTCGGTTACACCAAGCATACCGCACATCAATTTATTCACCAAATGTGCTGCAGAAGCTTTTTCAAGGATAAACATCATATTACCTTCAATGTCACCTTCTACCTGAAGATAGATGCCTACCATTATTTCATCTTCGCCGCCCACGATATTACTTAATTCGTTAAATTCCAATAATTTAACCTGAGGCACTGACATATCAACCTTACAGCCAATCATTTGTGCCAATGCGGTAGTTGCATTTCCGGCACCAATATTGCCAAGCTCCTTAAGTACATCGCTATACTGACTAGTTAATTCTTCCATACTAAGGTTTTTCATAGTCTATTTCCTTATGCCTCTCTCTTATTTTTCCATTGCTACAACATTTAAATCCAATAAGGAGATTAATTCTCCGTTATGTTTACCGATACCGCTGATAAAGTTTACTTTTCCTTCCTGTGCATCATAAGACATTTTTTCAATATTTTCAGAAGAAAGTGTAACTACTTCTTTCACTTCATCCACGATGATACCGATCATACCGTGCTGTTCCAGTTTCAAAATAATGATTCTGGTTGCTTTGGTAATTTCATCTGCCGGAAGATCCATTTTCAAACGGATACTCATAACAGGAATTACTTCACCACGGAGGTTAATAACACCCTTTAAATAATCCGCAACTCTGGGAACTCTGGTAATATTCTGCATACGGACAATGTTGTCAATAAATTTAATATTAATGCCGTACTGCTCTGCGCCAAGTTGGATAACAATATACTGTGCAGTTTCATTTGAGTTTAATTCAGCTAATTTAAATTGATCCATTTACTTAACCCCCTGTCCTAAATCAGTGCATTTGCATCCAGAATCAGTGCTACTTCACCATCACCTAAGATTGTTGCACCGCTGATAATCTTACACTTACTGATATATTTGCCTAAGGACTTAATAACGATTTCCTGCTGTCCCATCAATTCATCAACTACGAGACCTGCCAGTTTTTCGCCCTTCTTGACGATAACAACAACCATATTTTCCTCAGGTGATTTCGTACTTTCAATGTCAAGTTCCTTGCTCAAACGGATCAAAGGAATTACATTACCGCGAAGATGGATAACTTCACTGTTCTGTACCAGTTTAATTTCGCTGGGACTGATATCTTCGATGGTCTGGATAGAGCCGAGGGAAATTGCATATTTTTCGCCGCCGACAATTACCATCAGCGCCTGGATGATAGCAAGGGTCAGAGGCAGTCTGATAATCCATGTACTACCTTCGCCAAGCTTGGATTTCACTTCTACTTCACCGCTTAAGGATTCAATCTTGGACTTCACAACGTCAAGACCAACGCCTCTTCCGGATACATCGGAAATCTGTTTTGCTGTTGAGAATCCTGCATTAAAGAGTAAGTTGATAATATCCTTTTCAGCCATATTATCGCCCTGCTCGGGAGTGATAACACCACGTTCGATAGCTTTTCTCTTAACTGCTTCGACGTCAATACCGTTACCGTCATCTCTAACTTCGATTACTACGTTATTACCATCCTGATATGCATCCAGGTAAATGGATCCTACCGCCGGCTTGCCTCTCTGGGCACGTACTTCTGCGGATTCAAGACCATGGTCTGCGGAATTACGTAAAAGGTGCATCAAAGGATCACCGATTTCGTCAACCACTGTTCTGTCAAGTTCTGTTTCCTCACCGGACATATACAGTTCCATTTTCTTATCCAGCTTCTTGGATAAGTCACGGATCATTCTCGGGAACTTACTTACTACACTTTCAATAGGTACCATTCGAACCTTCATAACGGATTCATGAAGATTGGTGGTAACGCTCTCTAAGTACTCAATCTGTTCATTAAATGCGATACTGCTGGTTCCCTCTGTGCTGGATGCAGAAACAAGGGAGTTCTTTGCAATAATAAGCTCGCTTACCAGATTCATAAGTACATCTAATTTTTCAATATCTACACGTACGGTTCTGTTAACAACCGGTTTGTTTGCTTTCTTGTCAGACTGCTTTGCAGGAGCATTCTGGCTCTGCGCACTTGCTGCAGCAGGCTTAATGTCTTCAATAATGGAAATGCCCGTATTTGCTTTGGGTTCTTCAATAATTTCTACTTCTACCACATCACCGGTTACGGATTCAATTTCAGAAACATTCTTTGCCGCATTCACAATCTGCTCAAGGGGATTTTCGGATACTACGATTAAACTGAATTCCAATTCAAATCTTTCATCTTCGATATCCTGTGCAGAAGGATTACATACAATGATTTCTGCTTTTTCTTCAATTGCTTTATATACAAGGAACGCACGGGCTGCTTTCAAAATACAGGTTTCCTGTACTCTGATATCTAAACCGTATACATTCTTTCCCTGCTGCTTGGCAACGGAGAATACATGCTTTTCAGGGTCACCCAGTTTAATCTGTTCCCACTTACGTTCCACGGTATCCTTTTTCGCTGCTGCTTCCGCCTTGGGCGCTGCGGGAGCTTCTTCGGTTTTGCCGCCGGATTTCAAGAATTCATTCAGCTGTTCAATTAACGGCTTATTCTCATTGGTTCCTTCATCAGCAGTTTCCTGGATATTCTGGGTATACTCCTCTAATGCATCCAGACACTGGAATAAGGTATCAATCAGACCTGAGGTCACTTTCATGCTGCCGTTTCTGATTTCGGAAAATACATTTTCCATATCATGGGTAAGCGCCTGCATACGCTTATATCCCATAGTACCTGCCATACCCTTTAAGGAATGTGCCGCACGGAAGATCTCATTAATAGTTCCTGAGTCTTCAGGTGACTGTTCCAGATTTAAAATCTGGGCATTCAGGCTTTCCAAATGTTCTTTGGTTTCATCGAGGAAAATTTCAAGATACTGATTTACATCCATGTTAGACTACCCCCACGTTCTTAATAATTTCGTTTGCAATTTCAGTTAACGGCACTTCCGCCTGGGATATCCCTGCCAACACCACGCTCCGCGGCATTCCGTAGACAATACAGGTATCTTCAGATTGGGAAATTACCGTTGTTTTCTTTTTGCTTTGCAGGTTTTTGATTCCTGCCGTTCCGTCTGCCCCCATGCCGGTCATTACCACACAGATTACTTCGTCGTATGTACTCTCTGCCAATGACTCATACATGAAATTCGCACATGGCCTGACACCTTCTCTTGGCGGCTCGTCCGTATAATGAATCACGTGACGTCCGGCCTGTCTGACCACATTCATGTGACAGCCTCCCTTTGCCATATAAACCTGTCCGTCTTCTAAGATGTCTCCCTCGCGGGCTTCACACACCTTCATGGGACTTAAGTTATCAAGTCTGTCAGCAAGTGCTGCAGTAAATCCTGCCGGCATATGCTGTACGATAAGTACAGGCGCTTTCAGACTCTTTGGCAATAGCGGAATCACCTCTTGCAATGCCTTAGGTCCGCCGGTGGAACTGGCAATTGCAACAACTTTTTTACCGGCACTCATTACATCTGTTTTCATAATGCCTATGCTTTCTCATGTAATAATAATTTGCTGATATTAGTATACCACAAACCTTTCTTCACATGAGTGCAAAGTAATCATTCGTAACCTTTTTCCCTTTTTCTGTTCTTTCTTTCTTCTTCAAAAATAAAGCGGATGATTTCTTCTCTTTCTATGGTATCAATATTCACATACTGGGCCCTGTGCTCGTATAATCCCGGTCGGTCCTCTACCTCCCGGACCATAATGATTTTGGCTACCAGCATATATTCTTTGTCCTTTCCGTCAATCAAAAGATGGTACTTGCAACAAATCATGCTTTCCGGCTCATAACGATAATCACCCACGAAACGGATACCGCCACCGCTGATATCTACGATGATGCTTCTCTTAAGGGGTAATCCCGGCACCAGATAGCGGTCTCTCTTTTCAATGGCTTTGATTTCTTCCTTCTCCAGTTCCCTGGCATTCATTTCTAATGCGCAGCTTAAACGGTAATACTCTCTTCTCTGGAATTTACGCAGATTACTGCTTAGTTCGAAAAGAAGAATGTATTGGTTGTCCGCTTTGTATCTGTCGATTACCTTGGCAAAGCACTGGAACAATCCTGACGGGGTATAGAAATACAAATCATATTCCACATCCACCGGCAAAAGAATAAGTTTCGTCTTTTCAATCGGCATACTTACTTCTAACCGGTCATCGGTAAGAACGTCATAAACAAGTGTCTGATAAATCTTCTTCTGTTCAACAGCTTCTACATATTTGTTTCGTTCCACTACCTGTATTTCAACTTTATTTCCCGGCATCACATATTTTGAAAGCATATTCTCCCCTCCTGCTTATCTGTTTTTTTGCTGAATCAAATGCGAGAAAAAGGCTGCCATTCCTCTTTTTTCAAAAGTATGATTCGTCTCAATATTCATCAACTTCGCGGCAATCTCTTCATATGCCAGCGCTGACTTAGAGCCCGGCGCCTGTATGGATACCGGCATCTGCTGCATCACTGCGCGGCTTAACTGGTTGTCCTGGGGTACCGAGCCCAAATAGGAAACGGACAACTTCAGGTACCTGGATACTACCGCATTTAATTTGTTAAACAGTGTCTGCCCTTCTGCCGCACTGTCTACTTTATTGGCCATGACTTTAATCCTGGTTGCGCTCTCCGAAAATCTGGCATGCCTTCTTAACGCTTTTAATAACGAATAAGAATCCGTTATGGACGTAGGCTCCGGCGTTGTCACCAAAATAATTTCCCCGCTGGCTACCAAAAATTCCAACACCGCGTCGGAAATTCCTGCGCCGGTATCGATGATGATAACATCGGCAATAGCATCCAGCTGCGCCAGATTTTGTATAATATACACCAGATATTCTCTGCTTAAATTGGAAAGTCCCGCAATTCCCGAGCCGCCTGAGATAAATCCCACATCCATAGGCCCCCAGGTAATAATCTCGCGGATATTTTTACCCTGATAAATCAAATCACACAAATTATGTTTCGGCACGGCACCAAACATAATCTCTATATTGGCAAGACCAAAGTCTGCGTCTAAGATAATCACCCTCTGCCCCATCTTTCTGAACTGAATCGCCAGATTGATGGCCGTATTGGATTTTCCTACTCCGCCTTTTCCACTGGTAACGGTTATTACCCTTGCGACCGGTCTCGAAACATTTCCTGCCTTAATGATATTCCGTAACTGTTCGGCCTGATCCATTCCTCTTCCTCACATATTCCCCGCTTCCGGCGGTTCTATTTTTTCCCTCCGAGCAATTGCTTTACTGTCTTTTGGGGATTAAATCTTTCAATATCATCCGGTACATTTTGTCCGTAAGTTACATAGGACAAGTCTGCGCCGGTATATAATTTCACATTCAGCAAATTGCCAAGGGTGGTGGTTTCATCTAATTTGGTAAAGATAAGTTTATAGTCAGCCACCACCTTATAAGCATCCACAATACTCAGTAAATCCTTGTATTTCGTGGTTGCACTGAGTACCAGATAAACTTCCTTATCCACCTTTTCATCCACGGAACGGATGAATTCCTTCATGGTTTCCTTCTGGGTTTCATTATGATGGGAATGACCCGCTGTATCCACCATAATCAAATCAAAATCATGGAAATCCTTCAGTGCCTGGCTTACTTCCTCCGCAGAATAAATCACACGGAAGGGCACTTCTAAAATATTGGCATAAGTACGAAGCTGTTCCGCAGCTGCGATTCTATAGGTATCCGCTGTCAGAAGTGCTACCTTTTTGCCTGCTTCCACCCTGAATTTGGAAGCAATTTTCGCTATGGTAGTGGTTTTACCGACACCGGTAGGTCCCACGAAAAATACCACCTTGGGGCCGTTTCCGGAAAGGGTAATTTCACTGGGCTTGCCAAACTTTAATATCATCTTCTGATAAACATTGGCAAGGGCATAATCAAAGGGCATTCCGGGCTTGTTTGATTTTTCCATTTCGTCAATCACCTGGTTTGCATATACCTCGTTTACTTCATTATCCAGCATGGTATTATAAAGAAGCTTTACAAATCGTTCCATCTCGTCCGGCTTTTTTTCTTCTTCCGGCGCGGGCTGTTCCTTTTCTTTGGGTTCTTCCGGCTTTTGCAGTTGCTGTTCCAAAAGAACATGAAGGGAATCCAACTTTTCTTCTATGGCACTGTTATCCTTGCCGGCAGGTTCTTTCGGCATTTCTTTGGCAATTGCTTCTACCAGCGGTTGTGTCTGCTTTTGTTCTGCTGCAGGCTCCCTGCGCTCTTCCTTGCGCACTACCGGATAACGCTCTGATTCTTCTTCTAACGCTACCGTTACTTCCACCATCTGCTTTTTCAAAAATCCGAAAAGACCTTTGCGCTTCATATTGCGGACATTCATAATGACCACATTGTTGCCCAGTTCCTTTTTCGCACTTTCTACTGCTTCGTTTTCAGTTTTTCCTTGAAATTTCTTGATTATCATGCTGTCACCATTCCTACAGACTGTAATTCAATGTTATTTTCAATTTCATTATAAGATACAACAATTAAATCCGGATAATAATCCTCCGTCAGACGCTTGAAATACATTCTGACAATGGGGGATGTAATAATAATAGGGTTCTTTCCGAGATTTTCCAGTTTGGCTACTTCCGCGCCCACAGACTTCATAATGTTCTTGGTCTTTTCCGGGTCTAAGGTAAGATAAGCACCGGTTTCCGTCTGCTTCACACTGGCCATAATTTCCTGCTCCAGCTTCGGGTCTAAGGTCACCACACTGGTGGTTTCATTGGCCGGGAAGAATTTACTGGAAATGGCACGTTTCAGGCTTTGTCTGGTGTATTCCGTCAAAATATCCGTATCCCGCGTGGTGGATGCATAGTCCGCCAGGGTTTCGAATATGGTCAGCAAATCTCTGATGGAAATGCCTTCCTTTAATAAATTCTGAAGCACCTTCTGGACCTCACCAAGACCAAGCAGCTTGGGAACCAACTCGTCTACCAGGGAAGGATTGGTTTCCTTTAAGTTGCTTACCAGGTTCTGGACATCCTGTCTGGTCAAAAGTTCTGATATGTGCTGTCTGATTACTTCCGTTAAATGAGTTGCAATAATGGACGGCGGATCTACTACCGTATAGCCCATACTTTCCGCACGTTCCCTTTGTCCTTCAGTAATCCAGAGAGCCGGTAAATGGAAGGAAGGTTCAAAGGTGGGAATACCGGTAATCTCCTCTTCCACATAGCCCGGATTCATGGCCATATAATGGTCAAAAAGGATTTCTCCTTCACTTACCTGAATTCCTTTAATCTTGATAATATACTGGTTGGGGTTTAACTGGATATTGTCCCTCAAACGGATAATCGGTACCACCGTACCAAGCTCCAGGGCAATCTGTCTACGGATCATTACCACACGGTCTAAAAGGTCACCGCCCTGATTCACATCCGCAAGGGGAATAATTCCGTAACCGAATTCCAACTCAATAGGGTCAACCTGCAACAGGCTGTTCACATTTTCAGGCTGGCGGATTTCTTCTGCCGCCACTTCTTCCATATCTACTTCATTTTCAATCTGTGCCGTTTCAATTTCTCCGGCAATCACTCTTCCGCAAACAATGAAAAGCAAACCGATAATGAGGAAAATCAAGGTGGGAAAAGGGGTTACAATTCCAAGTCCCGTAATAATGGCACCTACAATATATAATACCTTCGGCATTCCGAACAACTGCTTGATTAACACGGAACCAAAATCCGCATCTTTGGAGCCTTTGGTTACCAAAATACCGGTAGATAAAGATATCAGCAGGGACGGAATCTGGCTCACCAGACCGTCACCGATGGTCAAAATTGCATACTGGTTTAATGCACCGTTAAAATCCATTCCCCGTCGGAGTACACCCATGGCAATACCGCCGATAATATTAACTGCCGTAATGATTAAGCCTGCGGTAGCATCTCCTTTTACATACTTAACCGCACCATCCATGGAACCGAAGAAGCTTGCTTCTTCCTGGATTTTATCACGCCTTCTCTTTGCTTCCGCATCATTGATTGCGCCGGTGTTTAAGTCCGCATCAATTGCCATCTGCTTACCGGGCATCGCGTCCAGGGTAAATCTCGCCGTTACTTCAGCTACACGCTCGGAACCTTTGTTGATAATCATAAACTGCACCAAAATCAGAATGATAAAAACAATGGCACCTACAATCAAATCACCGCCGCCTACATAGTTTCCGAAGGTTTTTACGACTTCACCGGGGTCTCCCGTGGTCAGAATCAGTCTGGTGGAAGATACGTTCAGTGAAATTCGGAATATGGTGGTAAAAAGAAGGATGGTCGGGAAATAAGACAAATCCAACACTTCTTTTGCAAACATGGCCGTAAACATAATGGCAAAGGCCACCGCTATATTGCAGGCAAGAAGAATATCCAAAAGTACATTGGGGATGGGAATAATCATCATTACAAAGGCCGCAACGATATATGCTGCTATACCGATATCCGCTTTTCTCATATGCCCATCTCCTTTCCGTCAATTATCTCTTTTGTATTTCTTCTGTTAAAGCTGTCTTCTTTATACTTTTCCTTTCAGGTGGTATACAAAGGCGAGCACCTCTGCAACAGCCTGATACAATTCCGGAGGAACCAGTCCTCCGATTTCCACATTGGCATAAAGCATTCTGGCCAAGGGTTTATTTTCAACAATTTCTATCTCGTTTTCTTTCGCAATCTCTTTGATTCTCTGGGCCAGGTAATTCTCACCTTTGGCAAGTACATAAGGTGCATCATACTTATCCGGGTCATACTTAATTGCTACCGCATAATGGGTCGGGTTGGTAATAACCACGTCCGCTTCGGGAAGTTGCTGCATCATTCGGCGCATGGAAGCCTCTCTCATACGTTGCTTCTGCTTGCCCTTCACCTGGGGATCCCCTTCCTGATTCTTGTACTCATCTTTGATTTCCTGCTTGGTCATCTTCATATCATTACGGAATTTCCATTTCTGATATGCAAAATCAAGAATCGCTATCACCATATATACCGCTGCGATGCGGATTCCCATCTGGGTAATAATTTCTCCTACCAGACCGATTGCCTGTGTGATGGGCATATCATAAAGCAGATACACCTCATCTGCCCGTCCTTTCAGGTAAGAATAGGCTATATAGGAAATAAAAAATATTTTCGCAATGGATTTCACCAGTTCCACAATGGAATTGGATGAAAAAATACGTTGAAATCCCTTTAAAGGATTTATCTTACTAAACTTCGGTTGCATAGGCTTGGCTGTAGGTTTCCAGCCCACCTGCATAATATCGCAGATAACCGCAACAATCAGCCCCACCAGCAAAACAGGTGCACAAATAAGTGTCAGCTGCAGAATCATCCCCCGAAGCAATACCATAAGCGATGCAACCGGAACTCTTCCGTCATACATCTGAATTACATCCGGGATTTGATTGTAAACCCCTGCCAGGTATTCCATCATACTTGTCCCCATGGTCCCTGCATAAATATCAAGAAGCAGAAACAGTGCAAACAAGCCGGCAGCGTTTGCTAATTCTTTACTTTTCGCAACCTGCCCCTCTTTCCGGGCATCTTCCAGCTTTTTGGCAGTAGGTTCCTCGGTTTTCTCACCGCCGGGTCCGTCCTTTGCAAAAAACTGCAAATTATATTCCAATAACAACATTCTCGTCACCCGCATTTAACGTATTGCTTCCACAAAGCTTACTACCATGATTTTCATTTGTTCAAAAATAAGGTCTGCCGCCCCCGGAAGCATTGCCGTCGTTACAAACAATACACAAAGTCCCACGAAAACCTTCATCTGGATACCAACCGCAAACATGTTAAGCTGGGGAGATACCTTAGCCAAAACACCAAGAACTGCATTTAAAATCAGCATGACCGAAAAAACAGGTAAACAAATCCGAAAGCCTATCATCAGGTAGTTTGAAACAAACAAAAGCATGGATGAAAGTAATTTGTCTGTGTGAAAAACCATACCGTTTACCGGTATCAAAATATAGGTCTCGGCAAGCGCCTTTATCAGATAACGGTGCATGCCCGTAAGAATCAGCATCAGTAATATCATGTAATTGTAATACACACCGGATATGGTTGACTGGCTTTTGGTAGCAGGGTCAAAAATACTTGCCATGGAAAGTCCCATTTCCATATCCGCCACATGTCCCGCAAAGGTCACTATGGTGGTACAAATATTGGCAGCAAAGCCAATGAGCAGGCCCGTAACAGCCTCTTTCAGCACCAGAATCGAATATCCTACCAGCGTTTCATATACCACTTCTGTCCGCGGCATGGAATAATATAACAGTACCGAAATAAAAAAGCCCAGCACAATCCTGACATTTCTCGGTGTATTACTCATACTGAAAAACGGCGCAATGGCAATAAACATCGTCACCCTGACCAGAACCAGTAAAAAATATTCCAAATCAGCGAAAGAAAAAGCCCATTCCATCATAAGCCGTTACCTTGTATAAATACTAAAATTAGACCACAAATTAGTCATAAATCCGGACAACTCCGTAAGCATCCAGTTGCCCAATAGAATCAGTGTCAGAAACACTGCAATAATCTTTGGTACAAAAGTAAGGGTCTGCTCCTGAATGGAGGTAACCGTCTGAAAAATACTGATGATCAGACCCACAATCAAAGACACCAAAAGGACAGGAGCAGACACTTTGATTATCAAAAACAATGCTTCACTTGCAATTGTCGTAACATCACTTATTTGCATCTTCGTATCCTCCCATCTTTCTCTAAGTTTCCGTTTCCGCCTGTCTGCTTCAATACTTCAAACGGACAGGCTTCATCAGTTAAAGGTCTTAATCAAATTGACAATAATCAATTGCCATCCGTCTGCCAAAACAAACAGCAGAATTTTAAAAGGCAGAGATACCGTAGTCGGCGGTAACATCATCATACCCATACTCATCAGGGCCGAAGCCACCACCATATCGATTACGATAAACGGTATGTATATGACGAAACCGATAATAAATGCCTGCCTCAGTTCACTGACAATAAAACTGGGAATCAATACGGAAGTTGGAATTCCCGCAAGGGTTCCGTCCCACTCTTCTCCGCTGATATCCATAAACATAACAACGTCCTTCTCCTGGGTCTGCTTAATCATAAAATCCCTAAGAGGCGCTACGCCTGCATCCAAAAATTCTTCCTGTGTAAGCTGTCCTGCTTCAAAAGGGACCACCGCTTCATTATAAATGCGGTCAATATAGGGTCTCATTATGAAAAAGGTCAGAAACAAAGCTAACCCAATCAACACCTGGTTCGGTGGCGCTGTTTGGGTATTCAATGCTGCACGCGTAAAATTCAGCACTATCACAACTCGGGTAAATGACGTCAACATAATAAGAAGGGTCGGCGCCAACGCAATCAGTGTCAGGGTAATCAGGATACGGAGGGTTCCGTTTACCTGCCCGTTACCATCATTGTACGTTACTGTCAAATTATTAGCGATATTCAGTTCTGCCAGGTCATCTCCCGATTGGGAAGTACCCGGTTCTTCCACATTGGTTCTTTCCTCACTGCTTCCCGTTAAATTGGTGTTGATTTGTGCTGCCTTTACATCAGCAGTGGGAAAAATACACAATATGCCTGCCATAAGCAGCAGGCATATTATCTTGCATATTCTTTTTGCGGCAAATTTACTTTTCATATTGCCAATTTCCTTAGTCATTTTCTTTCCCGCCGGGTTTCTTGAATTTCTCTAATATTGCATTAAAATTCAATTCCTGTTCCCGGGAGTCTTTCCAGATTAAATCATCCTCCGCTATCTCGGTAAGCATATGGATTTCATCTTTTCCGATGGCAATCACCATATATTTGTTACCGACCCGGACGATTTGCAGGTATTTATTTCCGGTCACTCTAAGTGTTTCCATCACTTCCATATTGCTTCCGGCTGCTTTTCCTTTTTGATAACCGGCAATCCACCTGGTCGTCACATAAGTAATCACCAGCACAAACACAAACAGAATGAGGACGGTAATAAACTGTAAATAACTATCCATACTACCTGCACCTGTAAGTAACATATTAGCCTACAACTTTCTTAACGGCTTCCAATACACGGTCGGGCTGGAAAGGCTTAACGATAAAGTCCTTCGCGCCTGCCTGGATGGATTCGATAACCATTGCCTGCTGTCCCATAGCGGAACACATGATTACTGTTGCATTAGGATCTGCAGCCTTAATGTTCTTAAGTGCCTTGATACCATCCACTTCGGGCATTGTAATATCCATCAGAACCAAATCAGGCTTTAACTCATTATACTTGTCAAACGCCTTTGCACCATTTTCTGCCTCGCCTACAACATTGTAACCATTCTTGGTTAAGATGTCCTTAATCATCATTCTCATAAATGCTGCGTCATCCACGATTAAAATATTCTTTGCCATAATTTTTCTCCTAACTTTATTTTATAATTTCTGTTACTCGAATACCAAAGCTTTCTTCAATTACTACTACTTCACCTTTTGCTACAAACTTACCGTTAACAAGTACATCTATCGGTTCGCCGGCAATCTTGTCAAGTTCTATAATGGTTCCCGGTGCAAAATCCAAAATCTCTGCAATGGATTTTTTGGTCCTGCCCAGTTCCACCGTTACCTCAAGGGGTACATCTCTGATAATTCCGATATTTTCCTGGCCTGCCATCATATTTTCCGGAGTACTGAAACTCTGGAATTGTGCCGGCTGGATATTTACATTTTGCATCATGGGCTGGGGCATTCCCATCATCGGCATCCCCATGTTCATGCCCATCTGCGGCATTCCCATGCCTATACCCATTTGCGGCATTCCCATGTTCATACCCATTTGCGGCATTCCCATGTTCATACCCATCTGGGACATATCCGGCTGGGGCATTCCCATATTCTGCTGCATCATGTCCGGTACGGGTGCTTCTGCAACCGGCGGTACATAAGGTTCCGGCTGCGGTGCTGCCGGCGCAGGTTCCGGGGTGGCGTCAAATTCCTGTGAGGAAATAAATGTTTCATACAGACTTCTTGCAAATTCCAAAGGATACAACTGCATCAGTGTACTGTCTACCAAATCATCTATCTGCATTCTGAATGAAATTTTTACAAAAGTTCCTGACAGGAATGAGGCGATGTCATCACCTGTTGAAAATTCCCTTAAGTCTATGCGGCTTGCTTCCGGGGGACTGATATCAATCATCTTCCCGAGCATCGTTGACATTGAAGTTGCCGCCGCGCCCATCATCTGATTCATGGCTTCGGAAATTGCACTAAGCTGCAACTCACCGAGTTCTCCAAAAACGTTACTGCCGTCACCGCCCATCATCAGGTCAGTGATTACATGCACGTCATGTTCCTTCAAAACCATAATATTTGATCCGTCAAGACCGGCTGTATATCTGATTTGGATAAATACACATGGTTTCTGATAATCTTCAATTACCGTATTCCAGTCAGCCATGGTAACAACCGGTGTGGTAATATTTACCTTCCTGTTGACCAGGGAATACAGAGTCGTTGCAGATGAGCCCATGCTGATGTTAGCAATTTCACCAATGGCATCTTTTTCCGTCTCGTTTAAAAGGCCTTCCTCTAACGGTGCCGCTGCATTACCTGCCGGTTCATCAAATGATGGGGCCGGTTCGTCGCTAAGGCTTCCCGATAGATCCATGCCGCTGAGAAGGGCATTTATCTCATCTTGCGATAATATTCCGTCCATGCTTTACTCCTCCTCTCTGATTACTGATGTCACACGCACTGCATATTTGTCCTTACTGGATCCGGGCAGTGCCGTAAACTTCTTCATATTTCCGACGTATACTTCCATATCCGAGTCTACGCCGGTATTCAGTCTGATAATATCTCCTACCTGGAGGTTGATAAAATCGTTGACCGACACCTGGCTCTTTCCTAAAACAGCCTTTATCGGTACATCTATACGTTTAATCAATGATTCGATATGTTCTTCATATCCTTCGGAATCTTCTAACTGCATCGTTGAGAACCAGTACTTGGTATTCAACTTGTCCATCACGTCTTCTAAGGTAAAGTACGGAAGACAAATGTTCATCAGCCCCTCAACATCACCGACTTTCACGTTCATGGTCACAATCGCTATCATATCACTGGGAGCAATTACCTGTGCAAACTGTGCATTGGTTTCAATTCTCTCCATGATAGGTGCCACATCAACTACGTTTCGCCAGGGTTCACGCATCAGCTGCATACAAATGATCATCACTTTTTCAAGGATCGTCATTTCGATTTCCGAAAAGTCTCTCGGTCTTTCAAGGGGAACCCCCTGACCTCCCAGCATCCTGTCAATCATGGCAAATCCAAGGTTGGTTGCCAGTTCAATGATAATGGAGCCGTTTAAGGGAGCAAAGTCCACAATACCCAGGATTACCGGGTTTGCCAGTGCATTGGTAAATTCAGAAAACGTAACCGCTTCCGAACTGCTGACACTTACCTGTACGTTCTTTCTTAAATAGACGGGAAGATTCGTGGATACCAATCTTCCGTAATGTTCATAAATAATTTCCAATGTTCGCAGATGCTCTTTGGAAAACTTCGCAGGCCTTTTAAAGTCGTAATCCTTTACCTGCCGTTCCGATGATTCCTGCATCTGATCCATATCCAACTCACCGGTACTTATGGCTGCCAGTAGGTTGTCTATTTCACTTTGAGACAGTACCTCGCCCACGGAAGTTCACCTCCTTTTCTTTCATCCGTTTATTTACCGAGGCAATTACTGAGGTAAGGAACCTGTGACTGTTACTTTGTAAATAAACTTGGAATCAAATAAAGTCTGGATTCTTTCTAATATCTGCTTCTCGATGGAATGCATTATCTCTCTGTCTTTTACTTCATCTATGGTGTATCCTGCAACCACATCATGGATTTCGCCTTTGATGAGGCTCTCTCTGGTGGTCAGGTCGCCGTATGCCTTGTAATCTTTGTCTTTGGAGTTCATGGAAAGGGTCAGGGACATCTGTACGTAATGGTCCTTCTCCTCTGCCACACCTTCTGCATTTACGCCTTTCTTTAAAGGAATCAGCATATCTACAACATCATAAGTTACTACATCTTCCATAGGAACCGATACTGCTTCTTCAATGGCATCTTCTCCTAAATCCAGCTTAATAGCGGCTGCAATATCCGTAACCAAAGCGGCTGTCTTTTTATTGGTGCCCATTACACTGGCAAGTGTCAGGGCCGAAATCGCTATGTTCACAATCAAAAGAGCCAGTATTACAACGGAAATGATATTCTTTTTCATAATCGGTTTCCTCCCGGTTGTCTTTCATTAATGCGTGCTTAAGGAATTATAAATTTTAATTTCCACTCTTCTGTTCTTTGCGCGTCCCTCTGCTGTGGAATTATCTGCAATCGGTACATATTCACCCATACCGGAATGCTTAATGGCAGAAGGATCCAACATGGTATTTTCTTTCAAATAATAGAATACGGAAAGTGCACGGCCGTTGCTTAATTCATCATTGTTAGAGTACTTCGCCCCTGACATGGGAACATTGTCCGTGTGACCTTCTATTTCTATGATACCCTCGCTGTATTTCTGTAATATAATACCCACCTGGTTCAAAAGGGGAAGGGATTCTTCCTTCAGTTCCACGCTTCCCGAGTCAAACAACAGTGCACCGTTTAAGGTAAGCTGCACATATTGCGAGGTAAACTCTATATCAATTTCTTCTTCCAGGTTCTTCTCTTCCAGTGCTTCCTCCACCTTCTCGGCCAACTTCTCGGATTCTTCCAGTTTGGCTTTTTCAATGGTTTCAATCACTTCTTCAATATCTTTAGGTACTGTTTCACCTTCGGAGTCCTTACCGGTACTGTTGATGTACTCATCCAGCTCATTTAACTGGCTCACTCCGTTACTGATCAGGATGCCGTCACCAATGGCTGTAGCTCCTGCGGAAAAAATACTGAAGGTCTGATTAAAAGAAGCTGCCAGCAGTTCGAACTTATGTGCATCTACCGATGACATGGAAAACAACATAACGAAGAAACACAGAAGAAGGTTCATAAGATCCGCAAACGTTGCCTGCCACGCCGGCGCGCCTTTCGGCGGCTCTTCGGGCTTTCTCTTAGCCATCTTCGTCACCTCCGTCACCCTGTGTCACGCGGTCTCCCGGTGCCAGGAAGGATTTCAGTTTCTCTTCGATGACTCTCGGGTTCTCGCCTGCCTGTATGGACAGGAGTCCTTCTATCATAATTTCTTTCATCATGACTTCATTTGCATTGTTGGTCTTTAACTTATTGGCTACCGGTGCACAAATCCAGTTCGCAAGCAGGGAACCGTATAAAGTGGTAATCAGCGCTACCGCCATGGAAGGACCGATACTGGAGGGGTCATCCATTTCATAAAGCATGTTTACCAGACCAATCAGGGTACCGATCATACCCCAGGCAGGTCCCATGGAACCCAAATCCTCCCAAAACTGGATTTTCTTTTTATGTCTTTCTTCCACGCTGACAAGCTCGGTCTCCATGATTCCTCTTACAAGTTCAGGGTCAGTACCGTCTACAATCAGCAGGATTCCTTTCTTCATAAATTCATCTTCCAAATCAGCCGCTGCTTCTTCCAGGGAAAGAAGGCCTTCCTTACGGGCCACATTGGATAAATCGATAATATTCTGAATCATGGCACGGGCATCTGATACCGGCGCCTTGAAAATTAACATAAAACTCTTAAGTCCTGCAACATAATCCTTCATGGAATACATTGCCATTACCGCAAAGAACGCACCACCAAACGTAATAATTGCTGAAGGCATGTCAAGATAGCGCCCAAAATTCTGCGCGCCGGCATTATCAATAATACCATATAAACACATCGCCAAACACAATACCAAGCCTAAAATTGACGCTAAATCCACAATTATCACCCGTTTTTGCGTTATTCCGCAAATATATCCTTTCTATACAATTTTACAAGATTTTTCACCTCTTGTCTACTTTCTTTTACAATTATTTTTCTTCCCGTGGTAAATGCAATTACCGTATCGGGGGTTTCTTCCACCAATTCCATCAAATCGGGATTTATCAGCACTTTCGCGCCGTTTAATTTGGTAACTTCAATCATTTTTTATCCCTTTCAAGCGTATGCTGTCCCTTACAAATAATGCCTAAAAGGGAATCGGCATCTTTCAGCCGATCCCCTCGCATTATACAATTGTTCTGTTACTATGTATTATCGTTTCAGATTGGTAAGTTCTTCCAACAGAGTATCGGAAACGGTAATAATACGGCTGTTTGCCTGGAATCCTCTCTGGGTTGTAATCATTTCCGTAAATTCTGCGGAAAGGTCTACATTACTCATTTCCAGAACACCGGTATTCATATAACCGCCACCTGCCGTAACATCGGTACCGATTCCGTCAAATGCGCCGGAGTTCATGGTTGCGGAATAAAGATTATCTCCTTCTTTGGCAAGACCGGAGGGATTGGAAAAGCTTGCTACTGCAATCTGTCCTAAAAGTCTGCTCTGACCATTGTCATAGGTTGCATAAATCATACCATCCTTCTGGATGTTGATACCGCTCATTTCACCTACTTTACGGCCTGCGCCCAAACCGTCAATGTCACCACGGACAGGGGTAATGGTTGAAGAACCGTTGTTATTTAAGTTAGATACTGCGGAAAAATCAATATTTATGGTTTCAAAGCTGGGGAAATCATCTCCAAAGGTAAGTTCGATGGAATCAGCTCCTGCAATTCCTTCAAAGCTCCCGTCTCCGGGGTCAAAGATTAAATCAGCTGCTTTGCCTGCTTTGGCATTTACGCCGTTTAACTGTACCTGGCTTGATAAATCCGCGCCGTCTTTGGATGTTAAAATGGAATTTCCTTCGGTATCCAGAATATCATCCAGCTGTACATAAAACTCGCCGTTATCGCCATCTTCCGCATGCACGCTGAGCTTCACGGTATACTTGTAACCCTTGTTATCAAAGATTTCCATGTTCATGACTTTACCGTCAGCACTGTTGACATTGGTATCGTTTTTGTCCAAAATACCGGAAATTCTGGCTTCTGTGGTTGCTTCTGAAGGATAGGTCATATTTTCTTCAGACATGATACGAAGTGCGGATACGGTATCCTGTTTAATCTTGGTAGGGTCATTGGGGTCTACCTGCCATCCCATTACATTGTAACCGTTACTGGTCATGGCAAGGTTACCAACGCCGTCCACGTAGAAGGAACCGTCTCTGGTAAAGAAGTTTTCAAGGCCGTTGCTTACTACAAAGAAAGCATCGCCTGTAATCATAATATCAAAAGGGTCATTGGTTGACTGTGCTGCACCCTGTGTTGTAATAGCTGTTTTAATTGCGCCTGTTTTGGCACCAAGACCAATCTGTCTTGCGTTAACACCACCTACACCGGTTGTTGCATTGGCACCGGATGCGGACTGGGTTGTCTGATACATTAAATCTCCGAAAGTCATGGACTGTGACTTATAAGCTGTGGTATTTACATTCGCGATGTTGTTACCGATAACGTCCATTCTGGTCTGATGTGTCTTTAATCCTGCTACACCAGAAAATAATGCTCTCATCATAATGATTGACCTCCTTATTGTTACTAAGCCTTTGTTCCGTCTGTCAGTCGGGAACAGGTAGCCTCCGTAAGGTCCGGCTACATAATTACGGCTCCATCAATATTTGTGAATACGTTTTCTGCTGCGTCCTGCTGATTCATGGCTGTAATCACCGTGCTGCTGGGCACATTTACGATAAATGCCAACTGATCAACAATCACCAGCGATTCTTTGATTCCTTTTGCTCCTGCTTTTTGTGTACCTGCCTGCAAGCGTTCCATCTGTCCTTTGGTCAGTTCAATATTCCTGTCTGCAAGTCTTCCTGCAGCGTGCTTGGAAAATTTCACATCCCTGATGCCACTGTGTTTTTGTAACACTTCTTCAAAGGTTAAACCTTCCTTTGTCACCTTCGGCTGGGAACTTTGGCTGGGATTCAGGTACTGGTCTTTCAGCTGTTCAATCGAAAGGAATCCGTTATTTTGTAACTTCATATCTTTCTCCTTTTACGACTGTGCGGCCTTATGTTTCATTTAGGCTTCGGAAACCTCTTCGTCCTCTCCTTCAGGCGTCTGTCCGGAAGAAGCTTCTTCTTCGGCCTGTTTGGTAAGTGCTGCCATTCTCTCTACATACTGCTGCAATTTTTCAATGTATGCATTCGCAATAAAGGACTGCTGGTATGCTGTCATGCTGTTAAAGCCGCTCTGCAGTGTTTCAATGGTTTCTTTATCACTTAAGGATAATGTTTCCAGGCTGGGAAGCTTATTCATAGCTGCTACGAAGGATGTTGCCAAATCAAATGCCATCTGATAGTTTTCATCCACGATTGCCACTACGTCATCTGCGGAATAAAGGGTTCCGTCGATGGATACATATGCTTTGTTGTTTTCGTAGGATACAAATTCCACGATTCCCTGTACCTGTTTGGTTTCACCTGCAGCGCTTGTACTTTCAACCGTTACCAGTTTTCCTACCATGGAAGAAGCTCTGGTCAGTTCCATGGTGGCTGCCATGTTCTGAATCTGTTCTACCTGGGAGAAGGTTGCATACTGTGAAATGTACTCGGTATTAGAAGTCGGCTGCAAAGGATCCTGATATTTCATCTGTGCTACAAGAAGCTGCAAAAACGCATCCTTGTCCATGCCGTTCTGCTCTGCAGTGGTCTTGCTTACGCTGTTTTGTGACATGGTTTCCTGTATCACACCGTCTTTAATAATTGCGTCTACTGCCATTTGGTCTCCTTTCTGCACCTTCGGTGCTTATGCGGTAAAATCTACCGTATTTCCGTTTGCCTCCATCATCTTTGCGGAAAGGATTTCTTCTTCGGATGCATTTTCCTCAAAATCTTCATCCAATCTGCTTAAATCGATTCTTCTGGGGGACTTTTTGTTTTCTTTGTAAGAAGCATCTTCCTGACGTCCCTGCCCCTGCCAAAGATTACTTTCAAATGCATGACTCTCAACGGAAACTTCAACTGCTTCTACAACGACGCCCTGATTTTTCAGTGATTCCTTCAGTTCAATCAACTGGCTCTCAATCACTGCTTTCACGGTTTCGTTTGTTACTTTAAACTGTGCGGTAATTTCTCCGCCCTGTGAAGTAATCTGGATTTGTACCGTTCCCAGACTCTCCGGATGTAACTGCATTTCCAATTGGTCCATGCCCGGTCTTAACTGGATTCTCATGTAATCCATAATCTGATTCATGATTTGCTCCGTATCTGCCGTTAAATACATTGCGGCCTGTTCAAAAGAAACTTCCGCACTTGCCATTTGATTTTGCACGTTTGTCTGCAAAACCGGATTTGTTGTCTGCATCTGCTTGCTGCCTTCATTTGAAGCGCTGTGTTCCTCTGCCATACTTCCTTCTTCACCGGATTCTTTCGGCTGTTCTTTTGCCACTACGGTTTCCACCTGCTTTACATTGCCTTTTTCGTCAGTGGTCAATTTGACGGATTCGGTGCCTTCTTCAACAGAAACGGTAATTACCGGTTCCGGCTCTTCATCAGCAACTGCTTCTGCTTCCAAACCGCTTACGGTCCCGTCAACAAGAGGCATTTCGGGCTGTTTCTCCGCCATCTGATACTCTGTCATGATTTGATCAAATTCTTCCGGGCTTAAGGAAAAGTTTTCCATGATTCCTTCGGTCAGCTCTGCGCTCTTTCCAAGAAGCGTCTGCAGGGAATCGTATAAGCCTGCATCGGTAAGAAGTGATAAAGAATCACTACCTGATACGGTAAGTACCAGCTGTGTTAACATTTCCGGGTCAAACAAAGACATCATGGAAAATCCGAGTGCTTCCATCGCATCCAAAACCTCTTCTTCCGTTACGCCAAGTTCTTCAGCAATCTGACCGATTAATTCTTTACCGGCCTCTTCTAACTCGTCCGTAACTTCCTTGGAAACATCCGCTTCAGCGGTTTTTGCTGTTTCCTTCACCCTGTCGGTCTTTGACCTTACGGGAGAAGCTTCCTGTTTGGATTCGGCGGACACGTCCTTCTTTTCCTGCAGGGGAGTCTTTTCAGACACATCCTGCTGTTTCTGAGACGCTTTGCTCATGACACTTCCGAAACTGTCAGCACCCTCGGCTGCCTTGCCTTGTGTAACGGTCTTGCCGCCACCTACAAAATTAAGCAGGGAACCTACATCCTTTACGGGTGTGCTTGTCATTCACATTCCTCCAATCTTTATAAGCCATTAAGGCTCTTTTTCAAGGTACAATAACTATATCGGCAAAGAAAGCGCTTTTCTTAAGACTCAGGGTCCATAATCTTTGTAATTTTTGCAGCAATTTCCGCATCCATTACGCCGAGAATTTTCCCTCTGTCTCCCGCTTCCATAATACCCAGGATTCTGGCTGCCAGTTCTAAGTTGTCGGTCATTTCCTCAAAAATGCCGGCAGCTTCCTTAGGCTTCATTTCTGCATAAGCCTTGGCATAATCTTTGATTTCATCCGTCTCTTCCACCTGCTGTACCACCTGTTTGTACAAATATTCCGCGGTGGCCGGATCCATCTGCTCGTAATATTTCTGGTAAGCCTCTATACCGGGCCCTTTTTGTGCGTATACCACTTCTTCATAAAACTGGGTCTTAATCTTCTGGAATTCCACCTGGGAATCCTCGAAGGTTTTCAGTCTCTCCACCTCAGCGCGCAGTTTGGTAACCTCATCGGTGCTATCCGTCTGCGCGGACTTGGCTCTCTCTAACTCCAGTTCCAGTTCCTTGATATAATCTACCGCTTCACGTAAATCGCTGTAGCCGCTGTAAATATCCTCTTCTTCCTGAGGTGCCACGGTATTCGCAGCATCAGGTAAAATCAGATTCAGCACGGGAACATCCTTTAATATCGGGGTAAGCACATTGCTTCCAAAGCCGCCGAAGTCCAATTTGACAATCAGGCACAAAATTGCCACCCAAATCAAAACAATAATAAAGGTCACGGCAAACACACTGCCGGAGGAACCTTCCCCTTCTTCTTCCATAAGGGCAGCTTCCCGGCTTGCCAGTTCTTTGGCACGTGCCCTGGCTTCTTTTTTCACTCTTCGTTTTTCTTCTTTCAGCCGTTTCTTTTCCTGTTTGGCTTCCTGTGCACTCAGTTCATCATGCGAAGGCATCTTTTTTCTCCACTTCCGTTATTTTTTCATCCGTTGTCCATAGGTATAACTGGTCAGTTCATCTACTTCCTTGGCTTCCCGTTTGTTTTCTTCCTGTAAAAATTCTTCAAAAGCCCGTTCTTTTAAGCGGGTATGGGTTTTACTCTCCTGCATGGCCTGTGTCAGCCGCTCTGCCGCTTCATCTGCCAAGACTTCCGCCTGCCTGACACAAACCTCCTGTCTGGCAATCAGCTCCTTCATATTCTCGATGGCTGTACGGTTTTCCATAATTTCAAGCACATTGAGCCCGCTCTCCTGCAGTTTCCGTCCTTCCAGTACGTAAGCCTCCCTGCGCGAAACCAAGTTGGAAAGTTTCTCCTCTTCCTCATTCAGCCGCATCTTCGCCGTGGCAAATTCCATTCTGGCCTGTTCTTCCAATTTCACTTTGATATCCAAAATGCTTTGCATCCGGTAAATAAACTTCGCCATTTTACTGCTCTTTCACCTATGGTTACTGCTCAAAAATCGCAGTTAACATTTCTATGGTTTCTTCAAAAGTAAATTTGTCGTAAATATCCTGTCTGAGGAATCCGTTTACCGCCTGAATCTTACTGATTGCGTAATCAATATCGGGATTGCTTCCCGGTTTGTAGGCACCGATATTAATCAAATCCTCAGCCTCATTGTAGGTAGCCAATACGTTCTTTAACTTACCTGCCACCTGCTTGTGGTCACGCATGGCAATCTGACCCATACATCTGGAAATACTTTGTAAAACGTCAATGGCAGGATAATGGTTCTTATGTCCCAGCTTCCTGCTCAGCATAATATGTCCGTCCAAAATACTTCTGGCTGTATCCGTAATGGGCTCGTTAAAATCATCTCCGTCTACAAGAACCGTATAAAGTCCCGTGATGGAGCCTACATCCGAACGTCCCGCACGCTCTAACAGCTTAGGCATCTCCGAATACACACTGGGGGGATACCCTCTGGAAACCGGGGGTTCGCCGCTGGCCAAACCGATTTCTCTCTGGGCCATGGAAAATCGTGTCAACGAGTCCATCATCAAAAGAACATCCTTGCCCTGGTCCCTGAAATACTCCGCAATTGCCGTAGCCGTCTGGGCTGCTTTTTTACGCTCCAGCGCCGGCTTATCGGAAGTTGCCACTACGACTACGGACCGTTTCATACCTTCCGGTCCTAAGTCTCTTTCTATAAATTCCCTTACCTCACGGCCACGTTCACCGATTAAGGCAATGACATTAATATCCGCTCTTGTATTGCGGGCAAACATACCCATCAGGGTAGATTTCCCTACACCGGAACCGGCAAAAATACCGATTCTCTGGCCTTTACCTACGGTAATCAGGCCGTCTACCGCCTTGACCCCAAGGGGTAACACTTCATCAATAATCTTTCTGGACATGGGGTCCGGAGGCTTTGCTTCTACCGAATATTCCCTGCCTTCTACTTCATATCCGTCATCGGGTCTTCCGAGACCGTCTAAGGTTCTTCCGAGCAGTCCGTCATCTACCCGTACCTTTAAGGGGGCGTTGGTATTTTCCACACTGCTTCCGGGGCCGATACCCTCTACGTTTT
>JAFZDQ010000065.1 GCA_017561085.1 Lachnospiraceae bacterium | reverse complement strand
GTGCCAACGCTGCCACAATTCTTTCACGGAGCAGGCTTTGTACGGAGAATTAAAGTTCATGGGCAGTTCAATGTTAAACATTTTACCAAGTCCCATTGCCATGTCGCTGTATCCGGAAAAGTCAAAATAGATTTCAAAGGTGTAGGCCAAAATCATCAAAAGCGTAGAGGGCGTATCCAAGAAAATTGCATTTTTAAATCCATAGTTTACCGGCAGCGCCAGAACGTCGGCCAGTAAAACTTTTTTCGAAAGACCCAATGTAAAAAGAGTGATACCGTTTGCAAAATTATCCTTGTTAAATTTGCGGTTTTTCGTGTCTTCAAACTGGGGCATCATTTCTTTGTACAAAACGATGGGACCTGCAATTAACTGCGGGAAAAAAGTAACGAATGTAATATAGTCGGCAAATGCGTAATGCTGCGCCTTACCGGTACATCTGTCCACAATAAAGGAAATCTGCTGGAAGGTAAAAAAGCTGATACCAAGCGGCAGCAGAATATGTTTCAAATTAAAGTCCGTACGGAAAATAGCATTGATGTTTTCCAGCAAAAAATCATAATATTTGAAATAAAAAAGGAAACCTAAATTAAATGTCAGACCTGCCAAAAGCCCAATCCGTTTCGAAAGAGTAGAGGCCGTGCGGGTCATCAGATAACTGAGCAGATAATTACCCAGAATGCTGGATACGATAATCAGCAGGTAGTAGTAGTTAAAAAATCCGTAAAACCAAAGAGACATGCCGGCCAAAAAATATTTGGCAGCCTGATATGCTTTGCGGGAATTTAAGAAATACCAGCCCAGTAATGTAATTGGCAAAAATAAGAAAATGAATATATAAGAATTAAAAAGCATACTCTATCTCCATAAGCAAAAAGATACCTCTATAGTATAGCATGCGCAGGCATAATTTGTCTAATGTATGGAAATACTTAGAAGCAGGTGTTTATGAACATTTACGGAATATTAACAAAATAACGGAGGAGAGAGGAATGGGCAAAATCAAAGGAAGCAAAGGCTGCTTATCGGGACTTTTCGTGGTTTTAATTTGTGGGCTGTTGGGCTGCGGCGGAGATACGGAAAAAGGACAATCCGACGGAGCTCAAAATAAAAATAATCACGCGGCATCACAGGAGGAGAACCGGGAGGCAGCAGTCAATACCTTACTATCAGGTCAAAATAAGAGAAACCCGATTGCGTTAGAGGAGTTGAAGGCAGCAGTGGTGGAAATTTTAGGTGATAATTATTGGCCGGATGCCATGTTTTCCCAGGAAGAACTGGCTGAAAAAGTGGGAATCTCCGCTGATATGTATGATTCTTTTTTGGCAGAGTATCAGCATTCGGAAGCAGGAATTGACATGATGATTATCATAGAAGCAAAAGACGGTGAAGTTACCGGGGTAGAAGAAATTTTGAATGAATACCGGGAATTGCTCTTAAAGAGTTATGAAGACCAACCTCAAAATAAAGCAAAGGTGTTTGCCTCCAGAATAGAGACGATTGAAAATCATATTTGTTATGTACAGTTAGGTGCGGATATCAGCGGCTTGTCGGAAGCGGGAGAAGACGCTATGGTTGCCCATTGCCAGCAGGAAAATGAGAGGGCAGTTGATATGATAGAAAAAACCATATTGGAACGATAAAGAAAGACAGGTGGCCGGTGGGCTTACCTGTCTTTAAATTTCGGTGGCGAATCCTTAATTACCGGATTCTTCCTTTTTATTTGCGGCATCTTCAATCAATTGAATGATGGTAGATACACTGTTTAACTGGCCGCTGTCGTGCATGGCTTCCACATAGCTTTGTCTGGAGAAATAAAGCTCCGTGACTTTATCTGCCAAAAGCTCGGGGGAAAGGTCATCATCATCAATGACGATGGAAAATCCCTGGGATTCAAAGGATTTGGCATTTAATATCTGGTCCCCGCGGCTGCTCTTTGCTGATAAGGGAATTAAAAGATTGGGCTTTTTCAGTGCAAGGATTTCACAGATGGAATTGGCACCTGCACGGGAAACCACTACATCCGCTAAGGCAAAAAGGTCTTTTAATTCAGCCTTTACATATTCAAACTGGATATAGCCTTCGGTATGAAGCAGCATATTATCCACTTTATCCTTGCCACAAATATGGACAATCTGGAAATCCTCCAAAAGCTTGGGAAGGGCTTTGCGCACTGCTTCATTTACGGAAGCGGCACCAAGGCTTCCGCCAATTACCAGAATAACGGGTTTATTGGCAGTAAAGCCGCAAAAATCCAGAGCTGCAATTTTATCTCCTCTGGTTAACTCTTCGCGGATGGGAGAGCCTGTAAGGATTGCTTTTTTCTCGGGAAGCATGGATAAGGTTTCCGGGAAATTGCAGCATACTTTTTCGGCTACGGGAATACACAGTTTATTGGCAAGTCCCGGAGTCATATCCGATTCATGGATGATACAGGGAATTTTAAGGGAAGCCGCAGCGCGGACTACCGGTACGCTGACGAAGCCGCCTTTGGAAAAAACCACATCCGGGCGGATTTTCTTTAAGTAATTTCGGGCTTCGGAAAATCCCTTGATTACCTTAAACGGATCGGTAAGGTTCTTGATATCCAGATACCGGCGGAATTTACCGGTTGCGATTCCGTAATAAGGAATATCAAAATCGGCAATCAGTCTTTTTTCGATTCCGTCGTAGGAACCCATATAAGAAATTTCATAGCCTAAATTTTGCAGATGGGGGAGCAGTGCGATATTAGGAGTAACATGTCCTGCAGTGCCACCGCCGGTTAATACTATTTTTTTCGTGTTTGCCTGATTGCTCATGCCAAGGCCTCCTGTGAGTATCAATATTAATTCTGTAACTGTTCTAATGCCTGTGCCAGCTGGTCCGGGCAGGATGTGGTCTTGAAACCGCAACGGATTCCTTTTAATTTGGAAATGGCATCCTCTACCTTCATACCGGTTACGAGAGAAGCGATTCCTTTCAGATTGCCGTTGCATCCGCCGTAAAATTCTACAAATTTAATCACGCCGTTTTCTACTTCGATGTCGATGTGTGAGGAACAAACGCCTTTGGTTTGGTATTTCATGGGATACACCCCTTTCTTTATGATAGTTCTACTTTGTTACTATATCAAAAAAGAATACGGGTTTCCAGTAGAAAAACAGACTTTTTGGCATAAATAAATTCTTTTTCCGCAAAATGCGCGATGAGTTATGGGGTGTGTCATATTGAGTCAGAAATTGTTTTCCCGTATAATGAGAGAAAACAAACGGCCTGATATGGCGTCTAAAAAGGAGGGTTCCATGTTTACTTTTGTCTTCAGTCATAAATTATTTACCATTCTTATCGTTCTGCTTTTGGTATTAAGTATTTTGACCCAGTTAGCCACAGGGATACTGTTTCAACATATGATAAAAGAAGCAGATAATATGCCTACCACCAAGAATAAACTATTAAAGAAATGTAAGACAAAATACATCAATTGCTTTAAGCTAAACGGTAAGATGTTAAACACTTCGGTTTTTGTGGATAAGTTTATCTTAAAAATCCGGTTTTGGGGGATTTCTTTTTCCAAGCTGACGCATTTATCCGGCCAGCTGATGATGCTTTCCGTGGTTGTGACAGGTGTTGCAATCTGCTTAAGCCTGGCAGCGGGAGATACGTTATTTGAGATTATTCCCTATTATTTGTACAGTATACTTGGGCTGTATCTTTATTTTTCCGTATCCGGTATTGTGGATTTGCCGGGGAAAACCACGCAGCTGAAAACTAATCTGGTGGACTATCTTGAAAATCATCTGATGCCCAGGCTGGAAATTGAAAAAGAAGCCTCCCGGGAAAGCGAAAATAAGCTGCGTGAAATTAATACGGATATGGTAGCAGAAAGAGGCAGGGCTACGGAAGATGCCGGGAAAGAACCTGCGGATACAAGTCTTACACCATCCCCGGCTACACCTCCCGCGGTATCCCGGACAATTCCGATGGACGAATTGGAAGACTTGTTAAAGGAATTATTTGCATAACGGCAGATTTATTGTAAAATGAGTTCATACGGGTAAGAGCGGATTTGGTGGTCGCTGATTATGATGACGATGGTGTAGCAGAAGGTATTTATCAGTTGTTGGAAGAAAGGGTGCAGGAAAAATGAGTAAGTTGTGGTATCAGACACCGGCAAAAGAATGGGAAGAGGCACTTCCCTTAGGAAACGGCCGCCTTGGCGCAATGGTTTTTGGCGGTGTTTCACGTGAAAGAGTTCAAGTGAATGAGGAAAGTATGTGGTATGGAGGCAAGGCTGACCGAAATAATCCCGACACCAAAGAGTATCTTCCTCAAATCAGGGATTTGATTTTTAATGGCGAAATCGGAAAGGCAGAGCGTCTTATGAAGTATGCCATGTCCGGCTGCCCGAACGGCATGCATCCCTATCAGACCCTGGGGGATATTTACCTGGAATTTGAAGGATTGGAAGAAGCGACGGATTATCATCGGGAGCTTTGTTTGGAGGAAGCGGTATATCGTCAGAGCTTTTGCGTGCAAGAGACGGACTTTTTCAGGGAAATGTTTATCACTAGGCCCGTGGATGTGATGGTTATGCGCTTTTTGGCAAAAGGAGAAAAGAAGCTTAATTTTTCCGTTATTCTGGGTAGGGATAAATATTTCGACGGCGTGAAAAAAGTCGGAGCCGACGGACTTTGTCTTTGGGGAAACCTGGGAAAAGGCGGATTTGACTTCGCCATGTTGCTAAAGGCAGTAAGCAGGGACGGAAAGATTAGGATGATCGGTGAGCACCTGCTGGTAGAGGATGCAAGTGAGGTTACTTTGTATTTTTGCGGAGATACTACCTATCATGTGACCGGAGAGAAGATGGAAAAGACTTTGGAAGTGCATGGGACGGAAGAGAATTTTTCGGAAGAAAATATCTTGGAAATGAGTATCCGTGAAAGGATTTTAAAGGCCTGCAACCGGGATTATGAAGATTTGCGAAAGGAACATATAGAGGATTACCGCTCGCTTTACGGCAGGGTGGAGTTTTCCTTGGGAGATATGTCCGCTTTTGACGGAGTTCCGACGGATGAGAGGATTAAGCGTTCTAAGGAGCAGCCGGCTGATATCGGCCTTTCCAAGCTTTATTTTGATTATGGAAGATATTTGCTGATTTCCTGCAGCAGGGAGGGGGGACTGCCCGCCACCTTACAGGGAATTTGGAATAAAGATTTTTTACCTCCTTGGGATTCCAAGTATACGGTGAATATTAATTTACAGATGAATTACTGGCCGGCGGAGGTTTGTAATTTGTCGGAATGTCATAAACCGGTGTTTGAGCTGATTAAGAAAATTGCAGAAAACGGCAGTAAAACCGCTGCGGAAATGTACGGCGCACGGGGATTTGTCTGTCATCACAATACGGACATGCACGGGGACAGTGCGCCCCAGGACCATTGGAATCCGGGAACCTACTGGGTGCTTGGAGCGGCCTGGCTTTGTACCCATCAGTGGACTCATTATCAGTACACGCAGGATCGGGAGTTTTTGGAAGAAAGCTTCCCGCTGATGCGCGGCGCGGCGGAATTTTTGTTGGATTTCATGGTGGAGCATGAGGGTTATCTGGTAACTTGTCCTTCCGTTTCGCCGGAGAATACCTTTATTTTGCCGGGCGGGGAAAAAGGCGCCAATATTTACGGTGTAACCATGGATAATCAGATTATCCGTGATTTGTTTACCCAGTGTATAAAAGCTGCGGAGATTCTGGGCGTGGAGGATGCACTGAATGAGCAGATTAAGGCTGCCTGCCAAAAGCTGATTCCCACGCAGATTAGTAAGGGCGGTTATATTTTGGAGTGGCCAAAGGATTTTGAAGAAGAAGAGCCGGGACACCGCCATATTTCCCATCTTTATGGTCTTCATCCTTCGGAGCAGATTACCGTGGACGGCACGCCCGAATTGGCGGAAGCAGCGAAAGTGACACTGGAGCGGAGACTGGCCGGCGGAGGCGGACATACCGGTTGGAGCAGAGCCTGGATAACCAACCATTATGCGAAACTGTGGGACGGAAAGAAGGCTTATGAAAATATTGAAAAGCTGTTTGCGGATTCCACCTACCTTAATTTATTTGATAAACATCCGCCCTTCCAGATTGATGGAAACTTTGGCGTGACGGCGGCTATTGCGGAAATGCTGGTGCAGAGTACTTTGGAAAGAGTAGTGCTTTTGCCTGCCCTGCCGGATGCATGGGAGAGCGGTTTCGTGAAAGGTCTTTGTATAAAAGGCGGTGCAGAGGTAGATTTATTCTGGGAAAATGGTATAATGACTAAGTGCATCATCCGTGCCCGCAAGGATTTGGAACTTGTTGTGAAGTATGGCTCTTTTGCGGAAAAATTTGCATGGAATGCCGGGGAAGAGAAACTATTTATTTGGAATAAAGGAAAGAAGGAATTAGAATGTCAGTAAACGGAATGGCAGATAAAGCAATGGAAGCTTCTTTTTTGACACAGGTTCACGAAGAAGCAAAAGCTGTTGTTTATGAATTGTTAGAGCAGGCGAAAACGGAAGAGGGCGATATTCTGGTAGTAGGATGCTCCTCCAGCGAAGTTGCGGGAGAAAAAATCGGAACCTTTTCCAGCGTGGAGACGGCGCAGGCAGTTTTTGAAGGAATTTATGAAGCAGCCAAGGCGAAAGGAATGTTTTTGGCAGCCCAGTGCTGTGAGCACTTAAACCGCGCCCTGATTGTAGAAAAGGAAGTGGCGAAAAGAGAGCGTCTTACCATTGTGAATGTAGTGCCACAGCCTAAGGCGGGCGGTTCTTTTGCTACCACTGCTTATGAGCGGTTTGAAAATGCCGTGGCGGTAGAGCATGTGTGTGCCCAGGCAGGTGTTGATATCGGGGATACGTTAATCGGTATGCATTTGCAGGATGTGGCGGTGCCGGTGAGAATTGCTACGAAGAAAATCGGCAATGCCCATGTGGTTTGTGCCAGAACCAGAGCCAAATTTGTAGGCGGCAGCAGGGCTTTTTATGATGAGGCACTGTTGTAAAAAATGAGAAGCAGGCGTATAGGGAAAACCCTGCGCCATACAGGGAATGCGGTTGAAAAATCCGCGTTTTTCTGATAAACTGTAAGTAATATTGTACGAAAGAAATTTTTTCAAAAAGGAGCAAAAAACATGAGCAAAGTTACATTTGATTATTCCAAAGCAGCGCCTTTTATTCAGGAGCATGAAGTAGAATGCATGAAGAAACTGGCACTGGATGCGAAGGAGCTTTTGGTTTCCAAGACAGGTGCGGGAAATGATTTTCTTGGATGGATTAACCTTCCGGTGGATTATGACAAAGAAGAGTTCGACAGAATTAAGAAAGCGGCAGCGAAGATTCAGAGTGATTCCGAGGTTCTTTTGGTAATCGGTATCGGCGGTTCCTACTTGGGAGCAAGAGCAGCTATCGAATTTTTACGTCACAGCTTTTACAATACCGTAAGCAAAGAAATCCGTAAGACACCCGAGATTTACTTTGTTGGTAACTCCATCAGCTCTACTTATATCAAGCATTTGATGGATGTCATCGGAGACAGGGACTTCTCCATCAATATGATTAGTAAATCAGGTACTACTACAGAACCTGCCATTGCTTTCCGTGTATTTAAGGAAATGATGGAAAAGAAATACGGTAAAGCAGAAGCTGCTAAGAGAATTTATGCAACTACTGACAAGGCAAGAGGTTCCCTTAAGAATCTTGCAACTGAAGAAGGCTATGAAAGCTTCGTAGTTCCGGATGATGTAGGCGGACGTTTCTCCGTACTTACTGCAGTAGGACTTCTTCCTATCGCTGTAAGCGGTGCTGACATTGACAAATTAATGGAAGGTGCGCAGGCAGGCCGTAAGGCAGCTCTTGAAAATGCATTCGAAGATAACGATGCAGTGAAATATGCGGCACTCCGTAATATCCTTTTAAGAAAAGGTAAACAGATTGAAATCCTTGCAAACTATGAACCCAGTGTTCATTTCGTTTCCGAATGGTGGAAACAGCTTTACGGCGAAAGCGAAGGTAAGGACCAGAAGGGTATCTTCCCTGCAAGTGTAGACCTTACTACAGACCTTCATTCCATGGGTCAGTTCATTCAGGACGGTTCCCGTAATCTGTTTGAAACCGTAATTAATATTGAAACCAGCAGAGAAGAAATCATTCTCCAGGAAGAACCCGTTGATCTTGACGGACTTAACTATCTGGCAGGACAGAGTGTTGATTTCGTTAATAAGAGTGCTATGAACGGAACGATTCTGGCACATACCGATGGACAGGTGCCTAACTTTGTTATCAACATTCCTGAAGTAAACGAATACTACTTAGGTCAGTTATTCTACTTCTTCGAGTTTGCTTGCGGCGTGAGCGGATACATCTTAGGTGTGAATCCCTTCAATCAGCCCGGCGTAGAAAGCTACAAGAAGAACATGTTTGCCCTTCTTGGCAAGCCCGGCTTCGAAGCACAGAGAGAAGAACTCTTAAAGAGACTGTAGTTAAGTTAAGACAACTTGTGATTTTTCAAATCAATAAAGAATGATGACATGAAAAACCCCATTCACTTTGAAAGTGGATGGGGTTTCGTTTTGCTTATCAACTTACTGATAAAATTATCTATTCAGAATCAGCTTGGTTAATTCAACGGGATCAACAATGGTTCCGTCTTTGTAAACACGCATGTTACCGGAAGCGATTTCATCGATTAAGATAACTTCGTCATTGTTGTAACCGAATTCGAATTTGATATCCCAAAGATCAAGACCGATGGACTTAAGGTCATCGGCAACAATCTTGGTAATCTTTAAAGTCTGTTCTTTCATGCTTTCAAACATAGCAGGAGTCATAATGCCAAGTGCAGCAAGACCTTCGCCTGTTACGAGAGGATCGCCGAGCGCATCGTTCTTGAAAGTACATTCTACGTAACCGCCTTCTAAAACGGTACCGTCTGCAATGTATTCACCGTATCTGCGGATGAAGCTTCCTGTAGCAACAAGACGGCAGATAACTTCAAGACCGTGTCCGAATACCTTACCGGGAAGAACTTCCATGGTAGCATTTTCAACGTCAGCGCTAACGTAATGAGTTTTGATGCCTGCTTCTTTTAATAATTCGAAGTAGTGGATGGAGGTCTGTAAGTTTGCCTTACCGATACCTTCGATGGTTAATCCAACGCTGTTTTCACCGGGATCGAACACTCCGTCTTTTCCTGTACAGTCATCTTTGAATTTCAGCATAACGTTTCCGTTGTCAAGGCTGTACACGTCTTTGGTCTTACCTTCATAAACTTTTTTCATAGTATAAGTCTCCTTCGTGTCTGGATGCTTGTATTTTTTCCTAACGAAAACACTTTAGCACAATTTTCCGCGGATGAAAATATTTTTTTTTATTTTTTTTGCTGAATTGTAAAATTTGTTAAATCCATACGGAAATTAGTGTAAAATAAAGGAATATTAAGGAAGAATTAATAGAAAAAAGAAGCGATAGCGTGTAAAATGAAATTCATAGACTATAATTGGTATAGGAGAAGGAAGATGAACACAGCACTTTTAACAATTGATGATTTTTCATCAGGAAATACACCTGCGATTGTAGATTATTTAAAGGAAAAAGGAATCAAAATCATCTTTTTTGCAACAGGAAAAAATGTAGAGGAATTTTACGAAGAGGCAATTTATGCCGTGAAAAGCGGAATGATTGTAGGCAATCACAGTTATTCCCACCCGCATTTTTCTTCGCTGACGCCGGAGGAATGTTTTGCAGAGATTGAAAAATGCGAGCAGGTTCTTGATAAGATTTATAAAGACAGCGGCGTGGAGCGTAAGTACAGACCCTTCCGTTTCCCTTATGGTGATAAAGGTGGCGAAAATAAGGATATTATCCAGAAATACTTAAAAGATAAGGGCTTTCACAAGGTGGATGACAGACATCTTACCTATCCCTGGTGGAAGGAATTTTCTTTAGATACAGATATAGACACCTTCTGGACCTTTGACTTTGCGGAGTATTTAATCCGTCCCGGTTCCGACGTTACCAAGGAATCCGTGTGGGAGAAAATGAATGACCAAAATCCGCAGGCGGGGGCTGCTTTGTTTGGGGAGAATAACAGACATATCCTCCTTTTGCACGCCCATGATGAGACAGAGGAGCTGGTGCCCGAATATTATAAGCAGTTTGTTGACTACCTTTTGGAAAAGGGAATAACCTTTGATGCGCCGGGGTTTATTACAGATTAGGAGGATACGGGTATGACTTTCTTAGAAATGCAGGAAATGTATGATGGTATAGTGAAAAGATTTAATAAGATAGAATTGCAGGATTGGAAAGCGGAGGGTGCGATGATTGAGCTTTCCAAGCAGGTCGGTGAACTGGCGAAGCAGGTTATGATTAAGGAAAAATACTATGCTTTGACTGGGGAAGTGACCGACGTTGACGAGCGCTTGGGGAATGAGATGGCGGATGTGATTGCCCAGGTGATGAGACTGGCGTCGTATTATCAGATTGATTTGGAAAAAGCGTTTATTGAAGCAAGGGAAGATGAAGATAGATACCTGGTATCAAGAGGGGTATAGTTAGGCAGGAGGGAATTTTATGGAAAAGTGGCGTGTCATTTCCGCAGTAGGAATCGTATTAGGCATTGTGATGTCGATTATGGATTATTTTATAAAGAGCATTCCTTATGCAATCATTATTCCGTTGGACATAATAGCAGTTATATTGATTTTTACCGGATTGATTATGAGAAAGAAAGCAAGGGGAAAATGATATGTTAAAAGTTCCATCCATTAAAGAAGCTGAAAAGCTCCTTGAAGAAGCAGCAAAGTTAAATCCGGGACCGTGGACCGACCATAATAAAACGGCTGGTTTTTGTGCAAAAACAATTGCCGGTAAGTGTGAAGGTATGGACCCTGATGCAGCGTATGTTATGGGGATTTTGCACGACATCGGCAGGCGCGAAGGCATCATGGATATGCGGCATATTTATGCGGGTTATCAGTTCATGAATTCACTGGGATATGATGACAGTGCGAGAATCTGTCTGACCCATTCCTTCCCCTACAAGAATATCGGTGCCTACAACGGACAAAATGACTGCGCGGAAGAGGAAACCCGGTACATACAGAATTACATAGATTCTTTGGAATATAACGATTACGACAAGTTGATTCAGTTGTGTGACGCGATTTCATTTCCCACGGGTCCTACTTATGTAGAAAAAAGACTGGTGGACGTGGTACTTCGGCGCGGCTTTAATGAACTTACCATTCCCAAGTGGAAGGCTTTTTTGGAGCTGAAGCAGTATTTTGATGAAAAAACAGGTGGGGACATCTATACCTTACTAAAAATATAAAAAATTAAAAGGGAATTAAGAGATGAATAAGTACAAATTATTATGTATTTTATTTGCAATAGCGGGTTGCTGCTATGTTGCCGGAACGATTAACCATATTGTAAATACCGGAGAAGGAATATTATCATCAATTCTTATGGCAGCAGGATTTTTTTGTATATCTTTTGCCTTTCATAAAATGAAATAATGTGATTACTATTAGAGCGGCTATTCGCTTTTTGGGAGAAGAAGCGTTAAAAATGAATATGAAATCAAGGAATTTTGTGTACGGCAAGGGTTCGGTGCTTGCAAAAAATGCGGAATTAAGCAGGGAAAAAGAGCATTTGGATTTATCTATGTAAAAGGTGAATAAATAAGGGAGAATGATATGAAAAAACGGATGAAAATTCATATACCGTTATTGATGATTATTACGATGTTGGCAAGTCTTTTGGTACCCGGGACAGCACATGCGGCCGATGCGGAATGGCGCATGATGCACGGAGAACAGGATGCATTGGTGCTGGGAACCATTACGGAAGAGACGGAAGACGGTTTTCGTGTGGAAGTTGTGGAGGCACTCTGGTGTAAGCAGGATGCTGTAAAAGGAAGAATGCTTCCTTTGGAAGACGTTCCCGGCGAAATGATTGTTAGCATCCGCACGGAGTATCAGTATTCTTATCACGGAAAGACCATTCCCGAAGTGGGAGACCATATTTTTATATCTGTAGATAAAAAGGGTGACGTCTGGGAGCAGGGGTGGCTTGTGATGGAAGGAAGCTGCGCGGACAGTGCGACCGTGGAATTTGCTACACCGGAAAATATGAGTAACAGCGAATACGCGTGGCAGTTATTTGTAAACTCCGGCGGCGAGAAGACGAATTTTGCATACGAGGGGGAAGATATTCTGTATTCGGATGGCGAAATTGTATTTGAGGCGGATAAACATAGGGAAGAGTTTGTTGAGCAGGAATCATCGGCACATGAAGAAACCATTTCGGAAATGGTAATTGAAGAAGACGGAAGAGGCGAACTTGTAGAAGAGGAAACAGAAATAGGAGAAGTAGCAGAAATCCCCATCATGGAAACCGACTCCGCAACCACAGCAATTATCGGTGGTGCAGACGGTCCAACCAGTGTTTTTATTGCCGGAAAGCTGGGTAGCGGTGTACGCACGGCAGGTCTGATAGTTGGAGTTTTAGTAGTAGCCGGACTGATAGCCGGAGGAATTATCCTTGGAAAAAAGTTAAATCGGAAAGATAAATAATAATGGAACACCTACCTTGAATGGCCAAGTACAAGGTAGGTGTTTTTTTCACGAATCATTTGCAATTCATGGAATCTGTGATAGAATAAATACTTGGTAACAGACGCGAGAGCGTCAACGCATATGGTACCGGTGACGAGCCGGTTTAATAAGGAACAATGTGAAAATCATTGACAGCTTACTCTGAGGTAAGGCGGATGATGGTTCCCGGGTAGAATAAGCTACCAGCCATTGTATTTTATACGAGAAGGCGGAAGCATCAGTTGAAACCAAGTCCTAAGACTTGCCATAAGCGTGCAAATCTGTTTCTTTGGTGAGAAAGAAAGGAGAAAATACTATGACCAAAAAACAAAAAATTACCCTTGTGTCCGTTTTTGCGGCGGTTCTTGTTGTAATCGCAGTGATCGCGGGTGTACTCAACTATCGTGCCACACAGGAAGGCGTGAAGAAATTCCAGGTAGAGGTTGTTTCTGACAGAGACAGTTATTCAGAAATCACAGACTGTAAGTCAGATACAGAGTATCTGGGAGAATTCCTCAGAACCTTTGAAGGCTGTGAATGGGAAGATTCCACTTACGGAATTTATGTCAAAGGCTTTCATGGGATGATGGAAGACATGGACAACCAGTACTGGTGGTGTGTCACCGTAAATGGGGAAAGCATCATGTTAGGAGCGGATGAAATTCCGCTGACAGAGGGCGACACCTATACCTTTACTTTAATGCAGGGGTGGTAAAATGTCAGTTCAAAAGCTTACGAGGATAGCACTACTTAGTGCTATCCTTTATGTGTCTAAATTAGTACTTGATTTTTTGCCGAATGTGGAACTGGTTTCGCTGCTGGTTATTTTATTTAGTTTGGTATTTGGCAGAGAAACCTTGTTAATTGTTACGGTATTTAACTTATTTCAAATTATCCAGTGGGGCATCGGAACCTGGACCATCAGTTACTTGTATGTGTGGCCGCTCCTTTGCCTGCTTACGCTGCTCCTTAAAAAAATAATCAAAGAAGAATTCATTATCTGGAGCATTTTTTCCGGTTTGTTTGGGCTGATATTCGGCAGTCTTTTTGCAATTGTTTATATTCCCGTGGACCCGGCCTATGCGCTTTCGTACTGGATTAGCGGCCTGCCTTGGGATGTGTGGCATGCTGTTTGGAATTTTGTATTGATGCTGGCTTTGGGAAAACCGCTTTATAAGCTGCTGAATCGGCTGAAAAACACTGTTCAAACACAGTAGAATCCGCTATAATGGACGGGAAAGAAAAAATAGCGAGTACTGTCGGAAAACCAAAGAGATGTTGACAGAAGAGAAGAAACCGGGCAGTCAGAGGAAGGAGTTTACTCTTAATGAAAATTGTTATTCTGGAAAGAAACAGCGTGGGAACGGATGTGTCCGTAGATTGTATCGGAAACTATGGTGACGTGACCATTTATCGTAATACCACCGCGGATGATGTAGCGGAAAAAGTGAAGGACGCGGAGATTATCATTGCCAATAAGGCGCCCCTGAATGCCGAAACCTTAAAGGATGCGGCAAATGTGAAGCTCATTTGTGAGTTTGCAACCGGTTTTGATAACGTAGATTTGAATTATTGTCGTGAAAAAGGGATTAAGGTAGCCAATGTGGTGAATTATTCCACCGATGCGGTAGCACAGCATACCTTTGCCCTTTGTTTTTATGTGCTTGAAAAGCTTCGTCATTATGACGAGTATGTGAAATCCGGTGCTTATGCAGCGCAGGACCGTTTTTCTAATTTTGACCTGCCCTTTACCGAGCTTGCAGGTAAGACCTGGGGGATTATCGGTATGGGTAATATCGGTAAAAAGGTTGCGGAGATTGCGAAGGCCTTTGGCTGTAAGGTGATTTTCCATTCCATTACCGGAAAGAGCAGCTGTACCGACTATGAAATGGTAGATTTTGATACTTTATTAAAGGAATCCGATGTTTTATCCCTTCATTGTCCCCTTAGTGATTTGAGCAGGGATTTGATGAATCTGGAAGCATTTCAGAAGATGAAAGAAACGGCCATTTTAATTAATGTGGCACGTGGTCCCGTGGTAAATGATGCAGACCTTTGTACCGCGCTGAATGCAGGATACATTGCGGCAGCAGGCTTAGATGTAACAAGCACAGAGCCAATGAAGGACAGCAATCCCTTGAGTAAGATTATGGACAGCAACAGACTCATTATTACACCTCATATGGCTTGGGCCAGCATTGAAGCCAGAAACCGTGTGGTTTCCGAAACCTGTAAAAATATCGAAGCCTTTTTAAAGGGTGAGGACAGAAATATCGTAAATAAATAGGAGGGCACTATGGGTATCGTACTGAAAAATATACTGGCGATTCTTCCAAACGGCGCGAAAGACGAAGTGAAGGAAACCAGTATTTATATCGAAGGCAAAGAAATCGTGGCTATCGATGAAGCACCGGCAGATTTCGTAGCTGAAAAGGTGATTGACGGAAAGGACAAGCTGGTAATCCCCGGACTTGTAAACTGTCATACCCATTCTTATATGGCTTTTATGCGGAATGTGGCGGATGACCTTTCTTTTATGGACTGGTTGTTCGGAACCATTGATCCTATTGAGCAGCAGATGACAGATGAGGATACTTATTGGGGTGCCAGCCTTGCCATTATTGAAATGATGAAAAGCGGTACCACCTGTTTTAACGATATGCAGATGAATATCCATCAGACTACCAGAGCAGTGAAGGAATCCGGTATGCGTGCGGTGATTTCCAGAGGTCTTGTGGGAAGCGGCAACGACGAAGCCGGTCAGATTCGTCTGGCACAGGCCTATGAAGAGAGGGATGCGGCGAAGGATTGCGACAGACTTTCTTTTATGTTAGGGCCCCATGCACCTTATACCTGCGACGACGGTTTTATGCGCATCGTATCGGAGGAAGCCAAAAAGAATAACATGAGAATTCATGTGCATCTTTCCGAAAGCGAGAGCGAAATCAGCCAGATTCAGGAAAAATACGGTTTAAGCCCCATTGAGATGGCGGATCAAAACGGACTTTTCGATGTGCCTGCCATAGCTGCACACTGCGTGCAGGTGGATGCTAAGGACATCGCCATTCTCAAGGAAAAAAATGTCAGCGTAGTAACCAATCCTGCCAGCAATATGAAGCTGGGGAACGGTTTTGCACCGGTGCCGGCGATGCTGGAAGCAGGCGTAAACGTATGTCTCGGTACAGACGGCGCGGCATCCAATAACAGCCTTAATATGTTCCACGAACTGAGTCTTTTGACCTTAATTCATAAAGGCGTGAACAAAACGCCCCAGTGCGTCAGTGCAAGGGAAGGTTTCAGAATTGCCACCATTAACGGTGCGAAAGCGCTGGGCTTAGAGCAGGAAATCGGTTCCATTGAGGTAGGCAAAAAGGCGGACCTTGCGATTTTGAACCTGAATACCCCTTCCTTAACACCCAGAAATAACCTGATTGCGGGACTTTCTTATTCTGCTAACGGTTCTGAGGTTGAGACCGTGATTATCGACGGTCAGGTTACCATGGAAAACCGTAAAATCCTGACCATGGACGAAGCGTTGGTATATCAGAAAGTAAATGAGATTATCGAAAGAATGGGCCTTGATAAGAAGGAATATTAAGAGACGGTGTTTGATTTAAACAGAACGGACCGTAAGATAAAAAGCGTTTCACGTGAAAATGGAGGAAATGAAATGAGCAGCGAAATCAGAGATATTAATTTGGCCGAATCCGGCGAGCGTAAAATCGAATGGGTAAAAAGAAATTGTGACCTTCTGCGTACCTTAGAAGAAGAGTTTTCAAAGACCAAGCCCTTTGCAGGTAAAAAGATTGCACTTTCCGTGCATTTGGAAGCAAAGACTGCTTATCTTTGTAAGGTATTAAAAGCAGGCGGTGCGGAAATGTACGTAACCGGTTCTAACCCGTTGTCCACCCAGGATGATGTGGCGGCAGCCCTTGTAAAAGACGGTCTTGAGGTACACGCATGGTATGATTGTACACCCGAAGAATATGAGATGCACATCCAGCATGTTTTGGAGGCAGGCCCCAATATTATCATTGATGACGGCGGCGACTTGGTAAATATGATTCACACCAAGATGCCTGAGCTGATTCCGAATATTATCGGTGGTTGTGAAGAAACTACCACAGGTATCATCCGTCTGGAAGCGATGGCTAAGGCGGGAGAGCTGAAATTCCCCATGGTTCGTGTAAATAACGCAGATTGTAAGCATTTATTTGATAACCGCTACGGTACCGGCCAGTCTGTTTGGGATGGTATCAACCGTACTACCAACTTAATCGTGGCAGGTAAGATTGTGGTTGTAGCAGGCTACGGTTGGTGTGGTAAGGGTACCGCCATGAGAGCGAAAGGTCTCGGTGCCCGCGTAATCGTAACCGAAATCGACCCCATCAAGGCAATTGAAGCAGTTATGGATGGTTTTGACGTAATGCCTATGAACGAAGCCGCTAAGGTTGGTGATTTCTTTGTAACCGTAACCGGTTGTGACAAAGTAATCGATGAAGAAGACTTCGCAGTGATGAAGGACGGCGCAATTCTTTGTAATGCAGGACATTTTGACTGTGAAATCGACATGGCGAGACTTCGCGAAATTGCAGTTGAGTCCAAAGAAATGCGTAAAAATATCATGGGATACAAGCTTCCTACCGGTCAGTGGATTTTCGTACTGGCAGAAGGCAGACTGGTAAACCTGGCAGCAGGCGACGGCCATCCCGCAGAAATCATGGATATGAGCTTTGCAATTCAGGCTCTTTCCGCAAAATATCTGGTAGAGCACGGCAGTGAACTTACCGAAAAATTGATTGATGTACCTAAGGCTGTAGACAATGACGTAGCAAAGAGAAAACTTGCATTCCTGGGCAAAGAAATCGACGTACTGACTCCCGAGCAGGAGAAATATTTAAACAGCTATACTTTGGAATAGTTATTAGAAAGAGTTATATTATTAAATAAATACAGAAGTTATGAGAGCAGTAGGTTTTGGAGGATAAGCCTACTGCTTTTTCGTAACTTATTTCGTGTATGCGTTATATATAAAAAGTATTGGAGAATGTAAATAAATTAATTACTTGACACAATGCGTGTGTTATGGTTACTATGAAATGAAAGAAGGTGATTTGTATGGTGATGAAAAACGAACGTGGTGCCGGCAGAAAGCCCGGCTTAACCCCGGAGCAAATTGCAGAGATTAAAAAGCGTCGCAGCAGGGGAGAAGCGGTCACTGCTCTTGCGAAGGAATATGGCGTATCCAGACAGACCGTATCAGCTTATCTGAATGCGCCGGAAGACGATGGAATGGAGAATATTTACCGTACCTACAAGCGTTGGGCGATTTTGAACCGGGAATTTAGGAGAAATTGTCAGGTGCAGGATTATGTGCTCCGAATGGAATATATGTGTGAAGATGTGCTCTGCAGTGTGATCCTTGTAGATTTTCAAAGGCAGAGAGTGGAAGTTATCAATAAGACGGATGACGTAATTCATCGTGCATTTGGCGTGAAGGTGAAGCCTGATTGGGAGGATTTTGAATATTTTCTGGAGAGCCGTTGCTTTCCCAGAAGCAGAGCCATGTTAAAGAGTGTGCTTCGTGATTTGGGGCTGGATTGCTATGACCCTCTTGCCATTATTGAAAAGACGGGCGGTCGTATGGCGGAGGATAAGCAGTGGATTAATTTATTGTATTATCGACCCACAGAGTAAGCAAATACTTAAAGGAGAGGGTGTCTATGGAAAAAATGATTATTACCAATCAAAAACAGTATATTCATACCGGTCATTCCTCCAAGGGTAACCAAATGAAGTGGCAGGATGACAGCACCTGGTATAAGGCAGATTATATGGGCTATGAAGGTCTTTCGGAAACGGTGGTTTCCCGGCTTTTACAGTTTTCCAATATGGATAATTATGTTATTTATGAGCCTGTACGGATCGTTTATGAAGAGAAGGAAATGGCAGGCTGTAAAAGTACCAATTTTTTGGGAGAGAGAGAAGAATTGATTACCTTGGAAAAGTTGTTCCGCCAGCATACCGGTATGAGCCTTGCCAAGGAGCTTGCTTACTTTAGCGATATTAAGAAAAGAATCGCCTATACTGTAGACCATGTGGAAAACTATACGGGACTTGCTGATTTTGGTGTTTATTTGACCAAGATGCTGGAAATGGATGCTTTTTTCTTAAACGAAGACAGGCATACAAACAATATTGCGGTGATTTATGATTTGGATGAGAAGGAGTATCGTTTATGTCCCTATTTTGATATGGGTCTGTCTCTTTTTGCGGACGAAAAAGAGGATTTTCCGATTTACAAATCTTTGGAGGATTGTCGGAAAAGTATCGTAGCCAAGCCTTTTTCCAGGGATTTTGATGAACAGATGGATGCTGCCAATGAATTGTACGGTAGCTACCTGCGGTTTTCCCTAAGCAAAAAGGAGATGTTGAAAATTGCAGGAGAAGCAGGAGTTTCCTACGACTCTGCGATAACGGACCGGGTGATGGAAGTTTTGCGATACCAGGCAGATAAATATCGTTATATGATGAAGGAATAAAAAATACTGCACTTCCGAATCCGGTAAGTGCAGTATTTATATTGTTGGGCTTCAGCCCGTTTTTCGAGGGAGTTTCTCAGAAGAGAAACGAACTGAAGAAAAACAAATAAACCACCCGCTAAGCGGGTGAGTCAACGGCCAGCTTTAGCTTCAAGCAAAAACCTCCCGTGCTATAATGAG
>JAFZDQ010000064.1 GCA_017561085.1 Lachnospiraceae bacterium | reverse complement strand
TAACCCCGGATTCTTTTTCGGATGGAGGAAAGTATGACGGCTTAAGTCAGGTACTGTTCCGTACAGAAGAGATGATTTCGCAGGGGATGGATATTTTGGATATCGGCGGAGAATCCACCAGACCCGGTTATACCCCGGTTTCGGAGGAAGAGGAAATTGCCCGCATAGTGCCTGTAATTGAGGCGGTGAAGGCAAGATTTGATGTACCTGTTTCTCTGGATACCTATAAAAGTAAGGTGGCAAAAGCCGGAATAAGCGCCGGTGCGGATCTGTTGAATGATATTTGGGGGCTAAAGTATGACGCGGATATGGCCGGCCTGATAGCCGGTGCGGATATTCCCTGTTGTCTGATGCATAACCGGAAGGAAGCACTTTATGGCAATTTTATGGAGGATGTGGCTGCGGATTTGGCAGAAACCATAAGGTTGGCAAGTGACGCAGGCATTGCCGAGGACAAGATTATTTTGGATCCGGGCATTGGGTTTGCCAAAACCTATGAACAGAATTTGGAGCTTTTAAACAGACTGGAGGAGCTACGGCTGTTTGGTTATCCCCTTTTACTGGGAGCCAGCAGAAAGTCTGTGATAGGACTGACCCTTGATTTGCCTGTGGAAGAGCGTCTGGAAGGCACATTGGTTACCACGGTGATGGCGGTGATGAAGGGGTGTGCCTTTGTAAGGGTACACGACATCAAAGAAAATGCCCGTGCAATTCAAATGACGAGAGCTATTTTAGGAAGATGATAAGACCGGATACAAGCCGTTTTACCGGCACAGGGAAAACAGAATGGATACAGCAGCCGTTTTACCGGCGATGAAAAGCCGGCCGGTTACAGGTCTTTTGGAGGATAAGAAGGATGGATGAAATCAGAATTGAGAATCTGGAAATATATGCAGGCCATGGAGTGTTTGCGGAAGAAAACAGAACCGGACAGCCTTTTTTCGTAAGTGCCGTGCTTTATACGGATACTTATAAGGCGGGGAAGGAAGATGATTTACAATATTCCACCCACTACGGAGAAGTTTGCCACTTTATGAATCAATTTTTAAAGGAGCATACCTACAAGCTGATTGAGGCGGCAGCAGAACAGACGGCGAGACAGGTACTTCTTCGTTTTCCCCTTGTAAAAGCGATTGATTTGGAAATCCGAAAGCCAAAAGCGCCCATAGGACTTCCTTTTGAAACAGTTTCCGTGAAGATTCACAGAAGCTGGAAGCAGGCTTATATTGCCCTTGGCTCTAATATGGGGGACAAAGAAGGCTACTTAAATGAAGCAGTAACCAAATTGCGCCAAAACCCGTTAATCCGTAAGGTAGAGGTATCTGATTTTATTGTAACGAAGCCCTATGGCGGCGTGGAACAGGATGATTTTTTAAACGGCGCAGCGAAGATAGAAACCTTGTATACGCCTTATGAGTTGCTTATCTTTTTACAGGAACTGGAGCAGGAGGCTTCACGGGAGCGGCTGGTTCATTGGGGACCCAGAACGCTGGATTTGGACGTACTCTTTTTTGAAGATTTTGTTTCGGATGACAAGGTGCTTACGGTACCCCATCCGGATATGCAAAACAGGGATTTTGTGCTGAAACCGCTTTGTCAGCTGAGCCCTTATTATATGCATCCGGTACTTTTAAAAAGTGTGAAGCAGATGCTTTCGGAACTTAAGGACAGAGCATAGCAAAAAGAGTGAAAAAACAATGCATGACAGAAATTTTTTAAAGATAGAAAAATAAAGGCAGGAAGATATATGAAGGGAAAAGGTTATAGAAAAAATCCGGTAGGAAGCTGTGAGCAGTGCAACAATTATGTCTATGATGAGGATTATGAGTGCTACACCTGCGAAATGGATTTGGACGAGGATGAAATGGCGAAATTTTTAGCCAACGAATATAGAGATTGTCCTTATTTCCAGCCGGGAGATGAATACCTGGTAGTGCGTAAGCAGATGTAAAATGTGCTGTATGAAGCAAATAAAAAGCCGATTCAACCAAGAAGGTTGAACCGGCTCTTATTTTTCTTAAAAGTCCCCGGGGTTATGGAGTCATAGGACATAACCTATTTCCCGGTTTCTTCCATGGCGGCGGCAAGGGCAGGTGTAAATTCCGTGACATTTACCACACCTTCCACAGGCGTATGATAAATGGTCACATCATCGCCGAAGGCTTGGAAATAGGCATAACGTGAGGTTAAATTGATATTTCTGTAAATCCCTTCTGCGACAAGTTCGGCACCGCTTCCGTCAAGGCGCATACGCCAGATGCCCGGCGCGTCGGGGTCATTTTTTTGATAGTAAATATAGGATGTGCCCACATTAAAGGTATCTACCCTATCATCCGTGAGAACCTCCACATACTGATCCGTCAGATGATAACGGCAAAGTCTGTAATTACCTGAAACATCCATAAAATAGATATATCCTTCATGGTAAGCGGGATACCACAGATTCCCTTCATAAACAACGCGGCTTTCGTCCGTTGCGGTATCCAGTGCATAAAGGTAGTGGTCCCTGTCCTGGCCGTTATAGTAGATGGTTCCGTTGTGGGCCGCTACAGGATTGAAAAGAAAATCTGCCACAGGGACATTTTCCGATTTGTCCGTTTTAATCTTATATACGTTGGTGAAATCCTTGTTGTTATAACGCTGGTAATAGAGGTGGTTCCCCACCAGCTGCATGGTGATACAGCCATCCTTTAACAGGCAGGTGGTGTTTTCGCCATCCTTGCCGGAACGGTAAATACCAAAGGTACGGATGATGTAGCCAAGTCCCGTTCCGCCGGATCCGCTGTCCATGAAATAATAAAGATGATTGCCGGCTGCATTGATGGAGGAAACGGTGCTGGTAGAAAGCTTTTTCATATCGGTTTCATCAGCATTCATGGAATAAAGACATCCGCTGTCGTAGGTGTTGGAAAAGAAAACGACTCCCTCATCTTCGCAAAAAAGTCCGCCGTTATTTAAGTTGCCGGCAGTGTTTCCGGTAGCAGAATCAGGATTGTCGGGAACCTGCGATGAGCGGTAGGAAAAAAACAGGGACAGACCCAGACCAAGTATGAGAATTCCTAAGAAAATAAGTACTTTGATGTTTGTTTTCATTGGTGTAGCTCCTGAAAATAATCTTCTGATTTTATTATAAGAAGTTATGGCAAAAAATGCAATTGGTTTCATGGGAATACTTGCAGGCTACCGTGTTTTGGGGTAAAATTATGGAGTGTTACTATGCCCTGAAAATATGTTGTGAAAAAGGGCGCCGGTAACCACAGACAGACAGGATGAAAGAAAGAGGTTAATCGATGATAGATTTAGCACAACTTCGCAGTCAGATTGATGAAATTGACCAAAACATTGTTGCCCTTTACGAGAAGCGTATGGAGGTTGCCGCAAACGTGGCGAAATACAAGATTGTAAGCGGCAAAAAGGTCTTTGATAAAGTGCGGGAGGAGGAGAAAATCCAAAAGGTCAAATCCTTAACCCACAATGAATTTAACAGTCACGGAATTGAAGAATTATTTGAACAGATTATGGCTATGAGCCGGAAACTCCAGTATCAGATGATCGCGGAGCAGGGCGGTATGAATAAACTGCCTTTTATCGGCGTGGACACCTTAGAAGAGGAAAAAGCCAGAGTGGTATTCCAGGGAGCAGAGGGTGCTTATTCCCAGGCAGCCATGATGAAGTATTTCGGAGAGCAGGTAAACAGCTTCCATGTGGATACCTTCCGGGATGCCATGATTGCCATTGATGAAGGAAGGGCGGATTTTGCGGTGCTCCCCATTGAAAATTCCACAGCAGGGATTGTCAGTGAGATTTATGATTTGCTGGTAGAGTTTGAAAATTACATAGTAGGAGAGCAGATTATCAAAATCGAGCATTGCCTGATGGCGGTGCACGGAACCCAATTAGAGGATATAAAGACCGTTTATTCCCATCCCCAGTCCCTGATGCAGTCAGCCAGATATTTAAGTGCCCATCCCTGGCAGCAGATCAGCATGCAGAACAATGCGTTTGCCGCACGGAAGGTAGCAGAGGACGGCGACAAGAGCCAGGCGGCGGTTGCCAGTGAATATGCAGCCAAATTGTACGGACTTGAAGTGCTTAAGAAGGGCATTAACCAGTCCGGAGACAACTCCACAAGGTTCATTATCGTAACCAACCAGAAGATTTTCTTAAAGGATGCAAAGAAGGTCAGCATTTGCTTTGAACTGCCCCATGAGAGCGGTTCCTTATACCATATGTTGTCCCATATTATCTACAACAACCTGAATATGAACAGAATTGAGAGCCGTCCCATTGAAGATAGAAGCTGGGAGTACCGCTTCTTTATTGATTTTGAAGGAAATCTTTCCGACAGCAGCGTGAAGAATGCATTGCGGGGCCTTAGGGAAGAGGCCAGAAATATGAAGATTCTGGGTAATTACTAAAGAATTTTCCGGGCATGGAACCTTATGCCATGTACCTTAACGGGAAGCGGGAACGGAACCCTTTGCAGAAATAAATAAACAGAAAGAGAAACAGAAGAAATGAGAGAACAGGAATTAATTGTTTATAAGGATTTTGGAGAAGAGGAAGGCCGCATTCTTTATGATATGGTCTTTTTGATGGAGCATTACAAGGATGAATACTACAATAAAGAGGACCTTGCGGGACTTTTGTACGAATGTATCCATCACCTTTTGGAAATGGCCGGAAATCACGGATTTTACGGCAATCTCTGGCATTGCTATCTGACCAATTTATTAGTGAATAATGAGAACAGCTACAGCCGTGCCTGTGAAATCAGAGGCCGGATAGAAGGAACCATTAACAAGGCCGTGCTTCATGATATTGAAGTATTTAAAGAGTTTTATGACTATGATTTTTCGGACATGGTACAGACTCTCGGTGTCGGCAGCTTTGATCTGATAACAGATTATGAAAGCAGCGACAGCGAAAGCAAGGTCTATAACAGCCGGATCCGTGAAAGAATCTGTTCCCTTGCAGTGAAATTTAAAAATGACCATACACCGCAGGAAATGAAGGATACCTTGACAGACTTTTACAAGGATTACGGGGTAGGGAAATTTGGTTTGCACAAAGCATTCCGCGTGGTACACGATGAAAACGGCGTGCAGATTGTACCCATTCAGAGAATTGCCCATGTGTATTTAGATGATCTGGTAGGCTATGAAATTCCCAAGCGCAAGCTGATTGAAAATACAGAAGCCTTCGTAGAAGGAAGAAGAGCCAACAACTGTCTGCTGTTTGGCGATGCGGGTACCGGCAAGTCCTCCAGTATCAAAGGAATTGCCAATGAATATTATGATAAGGGACTCCGTATTATAGAGATTTACAAGCATCAGTTCCAGGATTTGAACGATGTCATTACCCAGATTAAAAACAGAAACTACAAGTTCATCATTTACATGGATGACTTAAGCTTTGAAGATTTTGAAATTGAATATAAGTATCTGAAGGCGGTTATCGAAGGCGGCTTGGAGAAAAAGCCCAACAATGTGCTGATTTACGCAACCTCCAACAGAAGACATCTGGTAAGAGAAAAATTCAGTGACAAGGAAGAGCGAAGAGATGACCTGCATTCCTCTGATACAGTACAGGAGAAACTGTCCCTTTATGCCCGTTTTGGTGTCACCATTTTCTTTGCGGCACCGGATAAAAAGGAATTCCAGAATATTGTCCGTGTACTGGCAGAGCGCTATGGTGTAACCATGCCGGAAGAAGAACTGCTTCTGGAAGCCAATAAGTGGGAGCTTGCCCATGGCGGCTTATCCGGCAGAACTGCCCAGCAGTTTATTGATTATTTGCTGGGCAAATAAATGATTTTACAGAGATGAAATGAGGTAAAAGCGATGGCTGTCAAAACGTTTGCGGCAATTGATATTGGCTCCTATGAGCTTAGTATGAAAATCTTTGAAATATCTAAAGCAAAGGGGATGAAGGAAGTAGACCATATCAGATACAGTATTGATATGGGGACGGAAACTTACACCACCGGGAAACTCAGCTATCAGAGGGTAGAGGAACTTTGCAGGATCTTAAGGGCTTTTTCCGATGTGATGAAGACCTATCAGGTAAGTGATTATGTGGCCTACGGAACCAGCGCCATCCGGGAAACCGAAAATACCGGAATCCTTTTGGACCAGATCAGACAAAGAACCGGAATCAAAATTGATGTACTCAGCAACTCCGAGCAGCGTTTTTTGGACTATAAGTCCATTGCCTCCCAAGGAGAGGAATTCCGTAAGGTGTTGGAGCGGCCGACTGCAATTCTGGACATCGGCGGCGGCAGTATTCAGGTTTCTCTTTTTGAGAATGATACCCTTGTTTCTACCCAGAATATTAATATGGGTGTGCTTCGTCTCCGTGAGAGCCTGACCCATTTAGATGCCAGTGTCAGGCAGTATGAAACACTTTTGGGAGAACTTCTTGATTCCCGCCTGGAAGTGTACAAAAAGCTGTATTTAAAGGATAGAACCATTGAAAATATCATTGTAATGGATGATTATATTTCACCTCTTTTGTTAAAAGAGGAATCCGGATATTCCCGGAAAGGATATGGGGATAAAGCCCGCATTGATGCGTATCTTGCAGCCTTCCGCAGTCAAAGCATTTCCGGTCTTGCAAGGCAGTGGGATATGCCCGAAGAGAATATGCTTCTCATTTATATTACGCTGATTATGACGGGGCGTATCATGGATGTGACGGGAGCTCGTCAGATTTGGGCACCGGGCGTCAC
>JAFZDQ010000063.1 GCA_017561085.1 Lachnospiraceae bacterium | reverse complement strand
TATTCAAAACAAAGTTAGTTACGGAACTGCATATCCGCTAAAAGGGAAATCTCATTCCGCCGAAGCCTCTGCCCCGCTTGCCGCCCATCATTCCGGGCATCTGTTTCATCATTTTCTGTGTCTGCTCAAACTGCTTCACAAAACGGTTTACATCCGCAATGTCCACACCGGCGCCTCTTGCAATACGGTGTTTCCTGCTGGGATTTAACAGTTTAGGATTACGTCTCTCTGCTATGGTCATGGAAAGCACGATGGCTTCTGTTCTTGCAAGCTGCTTTTCATCCACCATGGATTCGATATCTTTCATCTGTTTCCCCATACCGGGCATCATCGCCAGGATACTGGAAAGACCACCCATGTTACGCATCTGCTTCATGCTCTCCAGATAATCCTCGAAATCGAACTTGCCCTTTTTCATACGGGCAGCCATTTCTTTTTCTTTGGCTTCATCAATGGAGATATTTTCCTGTGCCTTTTCAATCAATGTAAGCACATCACCCATGCCCAGGATTCTGTTAGCCATTCTGTCGGGATAAAACTGCTCTAAATCAGAAAGTTTCTCACCCATACCCACATATAAAATGGGCTTTCCGGTAACTGCTTTTACGGAAAGGGCCGCACCACCTCTGGTGTCACCATCCATCTTGGATAAAACCACGCCGTCAACGCCAATCTTTTCATCGAATTCTTTGGCTACCGTAACGGCATCCTGACCGGTCATCGCATCTACAACGAGAAGGGTCTGGTGAACATCCACATTTGCTTTAATCGCCTGTAATTCGGCCATCATATCCTCATCAATATGAAGGCGGCCGGCGGTATCTAAGATAACCACATTCTGATTATTCTTTTTGGCATGTTCAATGGATGCTTTGGCGATATCTACAGGGCTCTGATTCTCTCCCATGGAGAAAACCTCAACCTTCTGCTTCTCACCATTTATCTGTAACTGCTTGATTGCTGCGGGTCTGTATACGTCGCAGGCTACCAAAAGCGGTGTCTTACCTTTTAATTTCAGTTTTCCTGCTATCTTCGCGGTGGTGGTTGTTTTACCGGCACCCTGAAGACCGCACATCATAATGACTGTAATCGCCTTTCCGGGCTGCATCTGAATCTCTGTAGTTTCAGAACCCATCAGGTTAACCATTTCTTCATTAACGATTTTAATCACCATCTGACCGGGATTCAAACCGTTCATGACATCTGCGCCGACTGCACGTTCTTCCACAGCCTTCACAAACTGTTTCACAACCTTAAAGTTAACGTCCGCTTCTAACAAAGCAAGCTTAACTTCCTTCAGTGCTGCCTTTACATCCTCTTCGGTAAGGCGGCCTTTGCTGCGCAGGTTCTTAAATACATTTTGGAGTTTGTCTGTTAAACTTTCAAATGCCATTCTAAATTATAGCTCCTCTAAAATCTGACCTGCCACACTTTTTATCTGCTCTGTCAGTTCCTTTCGTGACAGTTCTTCTTTCTCTGCCAGAGCACTGATTTCGCCTATCTTTTTCTTTACGGAAGAAAAACGGGAAATTAAATGTAATTTATCCTCATACCCTTGTAGGGTACGATCGCAACGTTTAATCAAGTCGTGAACGCCCTGTCTGCTGATTTGATATTCCTGCGCGATTTCGCCCAGGGAAAGGTCACCAAACACGGCATCCTCATATATCTTCTTTTGATGCTCTGTCAGCAGTTCTCCGTAAAAATCATAAAGCAGAGCCTGTTCCACAAACTTTTCCATTACAATCACCTTTGCTAGAATACAACAAAACAAAAGAAGTGTCAAGTATTTTTTCTTGACACTTCGCAAATTCTTTATTTTGTCTTAAAAGCACTGTATTTTTAGCGTTTTTTGCCCTGTAATTTCTCTTTAAACAATTCGGCAAGTTTCTTTCTTCCGGTTTCTGTCTGTAAATCCTTTTCTTTGATTTCCCCTTTAAACATGGCGACCATCACGGCAATATAAGCTTCTCCCAGTGCGGTGGTCATTAAACTTGCCGTAGCACCGGAAATAGCCCCTCCTGCCACAGAGCCGATACCGGGAATCATCTTACAAAGATTTGAAACAACCGTTCTTCCAAGGAATGTAGCACCTGCAGTACCAACCACTGAGCTTACCAGACTGGTGAGAACAGACTTACTCAGTTCAAACCCGAAAAAAGCGGTAATGGATGCAATCATGGTAATCTCTGTGGGAATTAATACAGCAGCATCAGCAAACGGTATGGGAGCCGCCCCGATTCCCGCAGCAGTGGCTGCTGCTGTCGCAACTGCTGCTTGGGATTTTTTTATTTTCATTTCCAGACTGGCTTTTTGGACATTGCTAAGGGTATCCTCCAATTCTTCGGGAAGCACCTCTTCCATCAAAGCAATCAGGGTATCCAGTCCGTAAGACTTCACCATATAATCTTCATCAATTTCATAATCCTGGGCCAGAACAGGAATTACATTTACTACATCGAGGTTTTCATTTTCGATGACCTTCTTCATTTCCTGTGCATGTCTTTTGGAAATGGACTGGGTAAGCACGATAATAATCGGCACCTGGTAGACCTGATTATCCTCGGTTAGCTTCCGGATCCACTCAATTTCCTCCGGCTCAATTCTGTTTGACACCGCATTGATACAATACCAGATACAATGAATTGCCTGGTTTACATCATTACTCTTTACGCCATCTGCAATCAGCTTGCGCAGTTCTTCCTTGACTTCCTCCTGGGCATTTTTTCCAAGTTCAAAGCCTTTGGTGTCATAAATCTGAATGGGCATTCCTTTTTTGGAAATCTTTCGCATATGCTGGGTTACCGGCTTACCCACACCGGTTTCTGCCAGATTTTCACGAAACACGGAATTTACCAGGGTACTTTTCCCTACACCTGTTTTTCCTACAATCGCCACATTTAAGGTATTTAAATTTCTGATTCTTTCATGGACCGCATTAATACAGTCGTCCACCAATTGATTGATATCCATTGTTTCTCCTTCGCAATCCCGAATTATTTACAGATACACACATGGATTTATTTGTACTTTTTCATACAAATATTTAAATCCACATCCCCTTCGATTCCTTTCACACTTCCCTTAGAGCTGTACTGCCACATACTGAATTCATAAGGAAAATATACCGGTGTATTATAATAAGCAAACCACTTGTCGTATTCTTCGAGTTGTTCCATATCAAGCATAATCATGAATGTCTTTAAATTGCCGTAAATCATGGGTGTATAGCCTGCTTCTTTGATAGTTTCACAAAAAGCGATACAATTTCGGGTATATTCTTCCTGTGAAAGCCCACGGGTCCTTACGCCTGAGCCTGTTACCTCTTCTACGTCCAAAACAACCGGAAAATCAACATGATAAGGAGCAATCAGCTCTAACACCATCTCGGCTTCTTCAATGGCTTCCTCTTCCGTAACCGCCTGGGTAAAGAAATATACGCCGGCATCAATTCCGTTAGAAAGCGCACCTTTCATATTGGTTGCAAAATTTTCGTCTTCCACAAGACGTCCTTCTTCTGCGGTACCTCTGATTCCGCAGCGGATCATGGCAAATTCCACACCGTCACTTGCCACTTCTTCCCAATCAATTTTTCCCTGGTATTTGGATACGTCAATCCCCTTTACGGAAAGGACCTCATCTGCGTCATCCGTGTATACAACCTCTCCGTTACTTAATTCTTTGAAATTATCATAGACGAAATTATGCTGCTTTAAGTCATCCCTGATTGGGAAAAAGTTGTACTGTCCGTCCGCATACACAACGACATCCTCGGTATAATACTCCCGGAGCATTTCAGCCACAGAATCTCCGCTTCCCATACGGCCTTTCATATCAGCTAAAATCTTCTCCCTCTCTTCGCCTTTTAATTCATCCACCGCTTCACGGATATGGGCATCTAAATCCGCTTGGGAATAAATATAAGTTTCCCGTTCGCTTTCCATGGTTTCCAATCGGGCCATGGCTTCCTGTCCCTTACTCTTCAAAGAATAATTCTGTAACAATAAAATCATACATCCTGTAAGTGCAAATAATGTAATCACACAAAATACAATATTTGTCATCAGACTAATTCTCTGTTTTCTTCTTTTTCTGCGCATTCTTACTGCGTTATTATCCATGTACTTTATCCCTTCCTTTGTAGTGCTCCCCTTATTATATAAAAAATTATACACGATTTGGACTGCCAAATAAATCCATTTTTATTTTTACGGCTTCCTTCATGGCTTCAATCTGATAAGGAATTGCATCTGTTACACAGTTTTTCCCGTCAGAAGCGGCTTTCTGCATTGCGGCAAAGCCTGCCATATTTAAGTCCGTAAAAATATTCACCTTACTGATGCCGCAGGCAATGGCTTTCTTAAAATCATCATCCGAAAGCCCGGAGCCTCCGTGAAGCACCAGGGGTGTATCAATTAATTCCTTTATCTTGGAAATTCTTTCAAAATCAAGCTTCGGTTTAAATTTGTATGCGCCATGGGCGGTTCCCACTGCAATGGCAAGCGCATCCACACCGGTTTTTTCTACGAAATCCTTTGCCTGAAGAGGGTCGGTATAAAACGCTTCCATTTCTTCCGCGCTCATTACCTCATCACCACCACCGCCTTCATTGTTTCCCACATGGCCCAGTTCTCCTTCCACGGTAGCACCAAAGGCATGGGCAATCTTCGTCAGTTCACGCACCTTGCGTACATTTTCTTCGTAGGTATCGGTAGAACAGTCATACATAATAGAGGAAAAGCCAAGTTTCAATGCCTCCATGCATTTCTCGAAGGTAAGTCCGTGGTCATAATGTACCACAACCGGTACAGAGGCTCTCTTAGCCATGGGAATCAGAAAATAGGACAACTCTTCAAGGGGTCCGTAAGGTAACAAAATCTCAGCGGTTCCGATAATCACCGGTGATCTTTTTTCTTCTGCGGCTGCAAGCACCGCTCTTGCCATCTCCAGATTAATGGTATTAAAAAGGCCCAGACTGTAGCGTTCCTTCGCAGCATTCTTTAAAACTTCATTCATATTTACAAGCATTCTTTTATCCTCCGTATCAGGTATCTTCTGCCTTTACTTGTTTTTTCTTAAATTATCATAAATCCGCAATGGTTCATTAAGTGTTTATGAGCGTTTTTGCCAGCCGGATGCAATTTTTTCCTTTATTTCCTCTATGGGTTTCAGACCTCCCAGGGAATCATAGGATGCCACACAAAGGGCGCCTGTTGCGGTTGCCAGTTTCACCGCCTCTTCCAAGGTCTCTCCCATAGTCATTGCTGTCAAAAAGGCCGCAATACTGGTATCTCCGGCTCCGGTTCCCGACAATATTTTTTCCGGCTGATAACTCACTTCAAAGCCCTCTTTTCCGGCCCAGTCGCGGATATTCAGGTTTACTTTGCTTCCAATCTGCTTCAGTACCTCTTCGTCACCGCTGCGATAATACATTCCGGGGGCACCGCATTTTAGTAAAAGTACCTTGGCGCCATATGCCATGCACTTGTCCGCAATCGGCTTAATATCCTTTTTAATATTCAGAATTTCCGTGATATCCTTATCGCCTGCTCTTTGCTGCCAATCTTCAAATCGTTCTCTGTCAATCATAAAGCAAAGTTCCTCAATACTTGGCACAAAGAAATCCACATAAGGAATCACTCTTTTTAATATCTTCTTCCAGTCTGCTTTTCCTGCAGGCGAATCCGCATCCACTGCAGCCAGATCTAAGGAGGTTGCAAGGCCTGCTTTTTTCGCACGCTTTAACAGACTTAACAGTTCCTCACCATCATTTTCAAACATGGAACGCATAATAGGCGGATACCCAAAATGCAGCAAATCCGCTTTTTCTAATGCTTCGTTAGGAATATCTTTTTCCATAAAGGTATGATTTGCGCCCGGATTATGTAAAAAGATTCTGTCGATTCCCGGAACCGCAAGCACTACGGAATAAGAGGTAGATTCCTTTTCATCAATAACCATTCCCTCTGCCGCATCATACTTTTCCAAAATTCCCAGAATCATCTCCCCGAAGGAATCCTTGCCGACCTTCCCCATCAGAGATACGTCCGCACCAAGAATCTTCATGGCAAGTCCCGTGTTGGCTACGCAGCCTCCGGTATGTACATCCGCTTCCCGCATCTCAATTAATTTGCCGGGAAGTAAAATATCCCCCAGATTTGACACCTTTTTATCCGGGAAAACCGGTGTAATATCCAAGCAAATATGACCTGCAACAATTACCTTTTTACCCATAATGTCATCCTTTCAAAGCCTTCTGCTAAAGCATCATTATTATTTTAACATACTTTCGTTTAAAATTCACTTTCAAATGTGAAATCAAGTATTTTCTTCAAAATAAGCATCAATACCGTTTGCAATTCCCAAAGCGACCTTTTTCCGGTATTCTTCCGTAAAAAGTAACGCATCCTCATCCGGATTACTCAAAAAGCCCATTTCCACTATAGTAGTCGGCACATTACACCAATTAATTCCGCTCATGGTATCTGTTTCCTTCACACCACGGTCTTTGGAAGACGTTTGATTGACAATCCCCTTAAGAACATGCCCTGAAAGACTCCTGCTCAAGGGATATATTGATGCATTATAGGGATTTCCGGCTGTCTGGCAAAGAGTCTCCGTTCCATTTACCGTTGTATTGTCCGAACCATTTGCGTGAATACGGATAAAAGCATCCGCACCAGCCTGATTTGCCACTTGTGCACGTTCACTGTTACTTAAATTCACATCATGACTTTCCCGCACCATAATTACTTCATAGCCTCTTGCCACAAGCTCGTCCCTCAGATAAAAAGAAACCGCAAGATTTAATTCATATTCTTTTTGGCCTGTAGTGCCCCCGGTGGCGCCGCCGGTTACCTTTGCTTTCATTTCGGATGCGACGGGGCCAATGGGTTCCTTTTCGCTGTTTCCCTTAGCCTGATGGCCGGCATCAATGACTATCAGTTTGTCATCCGAATATTCAGGAACTGTTATTTCCGGTTCTGCCGTTGGTTCTTCCGTAGGTTCCGTCGTCGGCTCAGCCGTTGGTTCTTCCGTGGGTGCTACTGTCGGCTCTGCCGTGTCTTCAACCGCTTCTTCCATTATTGGTTCTTCGGTTTCTTCCGGTATTGGCAATACAGTAAGTTCTTCTGTTTTTCCGCCGCCACACCCTGCTAATACTGAAAAAACAATTACCATTATCAATATCAGCAGATACATTCTTTTCTTTTGCATGATATCTTTTATCCTTTCCCTTTAAATTTACAGTTCAGCCCAAAATTCTATAACATTTCCCAAAAATTCTACAGCACTTCCCCAAAATAACTTTTATAACCTTCTCCATAAATCTCAGTGGCACTGCCAACTATCATAAATGCCTTGGCATCTTCCTGTCTTACTACTTCTTCCACTTTATGTGCTGCCTGTTTCCTTACAACACACATTATAACATTTTTTTCCTTTTTGGCATAGGCTCCGCTTCCTTCTAAATGTGTGATACCCACACCTACTTCTTTCAGAATCCGATTGGTAATCACCTGATACTCGTCGCTGATAATATAAATCAATTTTGCCTCATCCCGCCCATATAGAACGATATCCAGAATATAGGAAGTAGTTACTATTGCAAGAATACTGAAAAGTACACTATCCAAATTACCAAACACCAATCCGCTTAAGGTTATGATTATCCCATCCAAAATTAGTATCAGGGTACCGGTTCTTAAATGGGGAAACTTTATTCTAAGACATTTAATAATGATATCTATCCCACCGGTTGTTGCACCTAGACGAAAGACCATTCCCATCCCAAATGCTATCATAGTTCCTCCGAAAACCGCCCCTAACAATGGCTCTGCCGTAGCCTCAGGAAACTCAGAAAAAACATTCGTTGACAATGTTACGATTACAATGGCATACAAAGTAGATGCCGTAAATTTCGTCCCAAATTTTATTCCGCTCAAAATAATAACAGGAATATTCATAAGCAGATATAAATTTCCCGTTTCAACCGGAAGCAATCTGCTTAAAATAACTGCAAGACCTGTAAAACCGCCGGGTGCCAGATGATTCGGTTCCACAAAGGAACTGACCCCCATCCCATATATGATGCACGAAACCGTTATCAATAAAATTCTTTTTATTCCTTTTCCCAAAACAGCCTCCCAACAAAAAACCGCATACTATCTTACATAGTATGCGGCATTTTCGCTTAAATATTTGTTCTGACTACTTTGGGTTTGTAGTTTTCTTTTTCAAGAGTATCAATAATCTGCTGCTTATGCTCGGTTCCGAAGGCCTCCAATGTAATACGAAGTTCCACGGCAGCACTTCTGTTGATGGAAATAAACTGATTGTGCTCAAGCTTAATTACGTTACCGTTTTGCTTTGCAATCACATCGGATACACGGGATAATTCACCCGGCTTATCCGGCAAAAGTACGGATACGGTGAAGATTCTGTCTCGTAAAATAAGCCCCTGCTGAACCACGGAGGACATGGTAATTACGTCCATGTTTCCGCCACTTAAAATAGATACGATCTTTTTGCCTTTTACATCTAAGTGCTTCAGTGCAGCTACCGTTAATAAACCGGAATTTTCAGCTATCATCTTGTGGTTTTCAACCATGTCAAGGAATGCTACTACAAGTTCCTCATCCTCAATGGTAATGATACCGTCCAAATTTTTCTTCAGATAAGGGAAAATCTTACTACCCGGTGTTTTTACAGCGGTACCGTCAGCAATGGTACTTACGCCGGGAAGGGTCACTACCTCACCGGCTTTTAAGGATTCCTGCAGACAATTAGCACCGGCAGGTTCTACACCGATTACCTTAATGTTAGGATTTAGCATTTTGGCCAAAGTGGATACACCTGTTGCCAATCCGCCACCGCCAATGGGTACTAAAATATAATCCACAAGGGGAAGTTCCTTAATAATTTCCATAGCAATGGTACCCTGGCCGGTTGCTACCGCAAGGTCATCAAAAGGATGGATAAAAGTATAACCTTCCTGCTGTGCAAGCTCAAGTGCATGAGCGCAAGCCTCATCATAAACATCCCCGTAAAGCACCACTTCTGCGCCATAACTCTTGGTACGGTTTACTTTAATTAAAGGCGTAGTGGTAGGCATAACAATTACAGCCTTCACACCGTAACACTTGGCAGCATAAGCAACACCCTGGGCATGATTGCCTGCTGATGCAGTAATCAGACCTTTGGCACGTTCTTCTTCTGAAAGTGTACTTAAGGTGTAATAAGCGCCACGAAGCTTATATGCGCCCGTAAACTGCATGTTTTCAGGCTTTAAATATACTTTATTTCCCGTCTGCAAACTGTAAAAATCACTATAAATCAGTTTCGTTTCCTGTGTAACTTTTTTTACTACTTCAGATGCTTCTTCAAATTTTTCTAATGTCAGCATTTTGCTTTCCATATTTTATCCAGCCTTTCCTATTTCTTAGCCTTTATTCTGTCATCTGATTCTTAATCCGCTTCTTTATGTTCAACCTCAAACAAAGCATTCACAAACTGCTCGGAATCAAATTTCTGTAAATCTTCAATGGTTTCACCCACTCCGATATATTTTACGGGAATATTCAGTTCCGACTGGATTGCTACTGCAATACCACCCTTGGCTGTTCCGTCCATTTTGGTAAGAATAATACCGGTAAGGTCTGCCGTTTCACCAAATTCCCTGGCCTGATTTAAGGCATTCTGTCCGGTGGTTCCGTCAAGCACTACCAGATTTTCCCTATGGGCATCAGGAAATTCCTTTTCGATGATACGGTTGATTTTCTTTAATTCTTCCATCAGATTCTTCTTGTTGTGAAGTCTTCCGGCGGTATCGCAAATAAGTACATCCGCATGGCGTGCTTTTGCTGCGTTTACCGCATCATAAACCACGCTGGCAGGATCAGCGCCCTCTGCGCCGCCAATCATATCAACACCGGCACGGTTTGCCCATTCAAAAAGCTGTTCTCCTGCTGCGGCACGATAGGTATCTGCTGCGGCAATCAGCACTTTCTTTCCCTGGTCCTTTAAAAGACCTGCCAATTTCCCTACAGATGTGGTCTTACCAACGCCATTAACGCCGATGACCAAAATCACAGACTGTTTCTTTTCAAATTCATAAGCAGTCTCCCCCACCTGCATCTGCTGTTTAATCCCTTCGATTAACAGTTCCTTACAGGCTGCGGGCTCTTTAATATGATTTTCTTTCACCTGTTTGCGTAAACGTTCCAAAATTTCACCGGTGGCATTTACGCCGATATCACCCATAATCAGGATTTCTTCAAGTTCCTCATAAAAATCCTCATCAATGTTGGAAAAACCGCTGAATACGGCATCAATACCGCTAACAATATTATTTCTTGTTTTTGTAAGTCCTGCTTTTAATCTGGCAAAAAATCCGCCCATTAATCATCTAACTCCTTATCAATCAAATTGACACTAACCAGCGTAGATACACCCTTTTCCTGCATGGTGATACCATATAATCGGTCTACCTGTTCCATGGTACCTCGTCTGTGTGTAATAACGATAAACTGTGTATACTTGGTCAGCTTATGTAAATATTTGGCAAATCTGGCTACGTTACTTTCGTCAAGTGCCGCTTCAATTTCGTCTAAGAGACAGAACGGTGAAGGCTTTAAGTTCTGGATTGCAAATAAAAGTGCAATGGCTGTAAGTGCCTTTTCACCACCGGAAAGTTGCATCATATTCTGCAGTTTCTTTCCCGGCGGCTGAGCAATAATACGGATACCTGCTTCCAGAATATCAGCATCCTCCATCAGCTCCAGGGTACCCTTTCCGCCACCGAATAATTCCTTGAATACCTTATCGAATTCCTTGCTGATTTCACCAAACTTCTCATTGAACTGCTTACGCATTGCGGTATCCAGCTCTTCGATAATTCCTTCCAGTGTCTTCTCTGCTTCTACCAAATCATCATGCTGGGTCTTTAAGAACTGATAACGCTCCATCAGATTCTTATAATCCTCAATGGCATTAACATTAACGTCTCCGAGTTTCTTAATCTGTTCCTTCAAAGAAGAAATCTCCTTCTTCATGGCCGGAAGATCATTCATTTCTTCGTTCTTTAATGCATTTGCATCAGACAAGGTTATCTCATATTCATCCCACATATAATTAATCTGGTATTCAATGGATTCCTGATATTTTTCCTTCTGGGCATTCAAACGGTAAACTTCCTTATCGAGGGCTGACATCCGCTCTGCCATAGCCTCACGGTCGGTAAAGAAATTCTTCTGCTTAGCAGTAAGTTCTTCCTTCTTCGCCACATCTTCACGTAATTTCTTTTCCGCGTCATTTTGTGTGGTATGGGAAGCAACAATGGTCTGCTCAATTGCCTGAATATCATTTTTCTTATTTTCGATTTCTTCCCTGCATTTGGAAAGTCCTTCCAAAATCTCAGCAAGTTCCTCTTCAAAACGCTTCATTTCACCGTCAATACGGTCTACGTTCTGCTGATGGAATCCTTGCTGCTGCAGCATCTTTTCTACTTCCACATCAAGGGAAGCAACCTGTGCGGACTGGTCAGATTCTTCTTTCCGCTTTTCTTCCAATTCCTTTTGGAACTGCTTAATGCTTTCTTCTACGCTCTTTTCCAGCTCTTCGGATACGGTCAGTTC
>JAFZDQ010000062.1 GCA_017561085.1 Lachnospiraceae bacterium | reverse complement strand
TAGAAACCGTAGGTGTGATTGACTTAGACAGCGAATTAGAGCTTTACTTCAGTGGCCTCGGCAGAGTGAAATTTGAATTCTCCGGTTCTAATGACATCGTAAAAATCGGCCAGTTAATCAGTGGTTTTATTCTTTAATTCAACCCCTGAAACAAAGTAAAATTGACAATTTGAACATGAAAAGACAGTGACGGGCTTAACCCAAATCACTGTCTTTTTTCGTCAGAAACTCAATAGTTCCGTATTCCATGCCCAGCTGATTACTGCCATACACATGGCAAAGCCTGTCAGAACCATCATCAGAATTATCCCCGGAACATCATAAATCACCCTGCTTTGTTCCACAATATTCCCTTCCGCATCAAAAACCTCCACATTGTGATGCCTGCTGCCGCACAAGACTTCCACACCCAAAACAATTAAAATCAGCGGCCAGAACCGGTAAATCATCCGGTAATCAAATGCCGGGAAAAAGATATTTGCAAGGAACAACGCTCCCGTTGTTACCAGGGTAAGTCCGAAGGTAACAGTCCCTACCCGGCGGATTGTTACTGTCTTTTTATTCATTCCCCATCTCCTCTTCCTTCGGCACCGGTGCTTCCGCCTGAATATTCTGCGCCGGCTCAGTCACCTGAATATTCTGCACCGGTGCTTCTGTCTGAATATTCTGCGCCAGTTCTGCTTTCTTTCCCTTAATCATGCGGATACCTGCCGCCATAATCAGAAGGGCAATGAGTACTCTTGGCATATAATTTCCAATCATAAACATGAGTTCATGAATTGCCGGGAATCTCTTGTACATTAAATCCGCTGCCGTATTCCATAACAGGCACGCACCGCCCAGAATCAGAAATCCGGCCACCCACTTATGATATTTCAGCACGAAATTTTTCCCGTCGGTAATTCCCTCCATAGGAATCAAATACCTATCCTCTGCCTTCGCAAACTCTTCGTCATTTAAAGACGCCAAATGATTTGCATGGAAAAAACCATAAAACCATACTACTATCGACAAAAGGAAAAGCTCCGACATGATCAACAGCTCCGATATCCAAAACAAACCGAAAAATGCCAACATCAGGCTAAGACCCATCTTCATAAATCCCATATACATTTCCCCTGCCCCCGGCAATAAGGAAAAACAAAATGTCAAAAATCTGTTCTTTTTCTTTGCTTTCATTCTTAATTTCCTCCCTGATTCTTATTCCAAAAAATGTTTAATTCTTTTACTTCATCCGCTTTTTCAAAAAGCTGTGCCGCCTCAGCTTCTATGTGACTTAAAAAATTACTTCTCCGCCTGCTGCCATTTTCTTCTTCATCCGGCAGTGTATAGGCCTCTATCAGCTGCTCTTGCCTTTTATCAGCCATTACTTCCATCCGTTCCATTCTTTCCTTTGCACGGCTTATGTCCATTCCGTTATTTGCCGGCAGTACAAAGGTTAGCAAAATTGCCGCCGCCATACCTGCTACGATTTTCAAAGTATAAGCAAAGAAGGAACTCTGCGGATGCTCCGGGCTTCGCCCGCTGCATTCTGCCAGTTGCATTTTTTTCACATCTTCCGCAGTTCCCGCCATCTGCCTAAGTTCTGCCGGCTGTGTGGCCTTTTTCAAAATCTCTTCTTTCAGATGTCTTGGCGCATACAACTCTTCCTGCTCCAGTTCCAGTATCCAATTTTCCAGTTCCTGATCACTTGGATATTTCATCATCCGCTCTCCTCCTTTCCGTATAGGCTGCGTAACATATTTCTGGCCCGGTAAACCCGGGTCTGTATGGTCTTCGTCCCAACGCCCCTTTTCTTCGCTATCTCTGCCACCGACAGCTCTTTTATGTAGTAGTCTTCAGCAATTTCGTCATAGGGCGGCTTTAGCCCCTTACAAAGTTCCCGGAACCGTTCCTTGATTTCCTGCTCTATCATTTTTTTCTCCGGATTTTTCTTTTCATCCGGTAGCGTTTCAAAAAACACATCCTCGGTGGGGGTACTCCTCCTGCCACTGCTTCTCATATAATCAATGCTCTTGTTCGTGGCAATCCGGCAAATCCAGGCTTTTTCATTTACGCCATCGAAAGTATCATACTTTTGAAACACTGACAAAAAGGTTTCCTGGGAAAGGTCCTCTGCCGCAAAATAATCACCGGTAATTTTATAGCAGATGGAAAAAACAAGTTTTTCATATGTGTCTATCAGCCCGGCAAACTTCTCTTCCCGGTCTTTAGACAATGTAACCATGGTACCTATTTTCTCCACCTCCTTTTCCTCTTTTTGTCTGTCTCACTCATTATAACGCAACGCGAGTACTCTTTTCTTCAACTTTTTAAATTTTATTTATGTTCCCGGCAGGCGGCTCTCATCTGACTCTCACACCGGACCGGCTTCACCCCTACTTTTTCTTGATTTCTTCTGTTTCGTTGGGACAACCACCACTTACTTGACTGACTTCCGCCCAACTGCTACCGAAAATGCCAAAAAATCCCCCCGGAGCATGCTCCGAAGGGATTTTAAAATTTCAAATATACTATTTTGCAACCGATATTTTGTACCGATATTTTGCAACAGCAGCCTATTAAACAATTAGTTCAAAGGACTTCAGCGCTGCATTACCATCGCCTCTGTAGGTTAAGTAAATAGCGTGTACGCCGTCAGGAATATCAATCTTGGTAGTGTAGCGTTCCCATACATTGGTGTATTCAAGACGAAGGGTAGCAAGTACCTCGCCATCCCATGCAGTCTTCACTTCAAACACACCGTTTGCATAGCCTCTGGTTGTAATGGCGAATTCTTTCACACCCTTACAATCAAAGTACTTAAAGCCGCAGGATGCGCTGTTGGTGAAGTTTTCGATATAGCCTAACTCTTCATCACCGTCTTTACCCTCCTGTACGATTCTGGGACAGGAATAGTCGCCTACGTACATCATAGGCTTGTCGGTATATAAGTTACAAGCAAGATAAGCTGCATATTCGCCTACGCCCGGAAGGGGACCGCCGTTTAAACCGCAGGAAGTGATTTCTACCTGAGGAATTGCACCGTTTTCATCAAAGGTAATTTCTTCCGCACAGCCCTGTCTGCTGTACCAGCCGCCCTTGGTCTGACGATGGTAGAAAATATACCACTTGCCGTTAATTTCCACGATACTTCCGTGGTTGTTTGCGCCGTAGCACATGGGCTGGTTTGCAGGCTTATAGGTATCGATGTGCATATCACAGTTGCTGACAATGACACCGCCGTAGGTAAATTTACCCATAGGGCTGTCACCGATTGCATAGCAAAGCTCATGCATGACTTCTGAGGAATATACAAAGTAATATTTGTCGCCGCGTTTTCTGATGGAAGGTGCTTCAAAGAAAGCATGACCTTCAAACTCGGTACCTGCGCTGTATTCGCTTCCGGGTACGATAATCTTGGTTTCTTCGATGATGGTAAGCATATCCTTGTCAAGGGCACATACCTGTGCACCGCTTCTACTCTTGTCACCTCTGCCGCAGAATCCGGTATAAAGATAAGTCACATCACCTTCTGTAATAAGCCCCGGGTCAAACTGAGGTTCATCCCCTTCTCTTTCGCCAAGAAGAGTACCGTCCTGATGATGAACATAACCGTAGAATTCGTATTTGCCTGCGGGAGTATCACAAACTGCAACAGATACCACGCTTACATGGTCAAGTACATAATAAAGATAATATCTTCCGTCGGGACCTACGGTCACGTCAGGCGCATATAAGCACATCTTTCCCTCTTTGTTTAAGGGGTCTTCTGTCTTAGGGTAAATCACACCTTCGTATCTCCAGTTGCCAAGGTCATCAACCGGTGCAGACCAGCAAACATAATCACCTAAACAAAATACATGACCATTGTACAAGTCGTGGGAGCCGTACACATACACTCTGCCGTCAAAAACATAGGGCTCACCGTCGGGAATATATTCCCAGGAAGGTAAATAGGGGTTAAACGCATTCTTTTTCATTTGGAATTCTCCTTTTCATGATTTATTTTTTACAGGGAAATACACTGTATAAGGTTCATAGCCGATTTCGTTAATGGGACGGAATCGGAGGGTTTGCTCCTGTCCTTTGGTCAAAAAACTGTTTTTCCAGCTTCCCCATTCTCTTTCGTTGGTATGTTCTAAGATGCTATCGGGCGCGGAAACATCTCCGTAAAGGGTCTTTTCTTCGCTGCAAAGAGCTGCCAGCGTGTGGGGACCGTAAGCAAATGCCACCTTTTCCTCATCGCCCAAAAGCGGAATGGTTCTGAGCGACTTCTTGAAGCAGATACCGATGGTGTCGCCGTCTTCCCACTCCCGCTCCAGCACTGCAAACTCACCCTGCTTACCTACTATGCCGGCGGGTTTGCCGTTTATGGTAAGTTCTGCATCCGCTGCTACCCAATCCGGAATTCGAATGTGCAGTTTAAATGCTACTTTTTCCGGAGTGGTGACTGCGAAATAAACCATCTTGCAATCAGGATGCTCCTGTACCTGCGCCGTAATGGGGCTGATGGCCTGTCTTGCCGGGGAAGTGGAGGATAAATGGAAGCTGCCGGAAAGGGTATCTTCCTTTTGCTCTATCTTCACGGTTACACCCTTTGTCTCAAATTCGGTTATAGAATCAAAGTACTGGCAGACAAACAAATCATCCGCATCCTGATAATAAATATATTGATTCAAAATCGCATTGGCCTGCACCAGGGTTCCGTGACAACAGAAGAAATCCTGGGTACGGCTTGCCCAACCTTTGCGTCCGCCGGGACGCATAGGCAGGAAATAGGTCACAAGGCCCTCTGTGGGATAATTATCTCCCTGTCCGTGGGAACCGCCGCCCTGATAATAAGTCTGGGCCATGATTCCGTTATAAAGGTTCTTTTCTATGTATGCGGCATATTCCGGCTTCCCGGTAAGCCGCAACATCACATCCGCAAGGCGCATCATATTATAAACGGTACAATGCTCCTGATTTTTGTCACCCAGACGGTGATTCATCTTGCGCATAGGTGTCCACACTTCGCCGCAGGTCTGACCGCCGGTTGCCCACATGCCGCGCTTATCTACCGCACAGGTCCAATAAGCTTCCACGATTTGGCGCCACTTTTCATCCCCGGTTACCTCGTAGGCTTTGGCGCAGCCCAAAACCTCGGGAATGGTGGTGTTGGCATGCATATTGGTAAGGGGGTCTTCTCCTGCAAGCAGTTTGTCAAAAAGTCGGCCCCTGTAGTATTTATCCATTAATTTGCGGTATTTATCTTCGCCCGTCAGTTCAAATAAAATACACCAGATTTCCAGCATACCGCCGGTTTCAAAATCCAGAATATCATCAAATTCTTCCCGGTTAAAACCATCACTGTAGCACACAAACCAGTCTGCAAATTTATCCGCGATGGCAAGGGCTTTTTCATAACCGCCGTAGCGGTACATATCAAGCAGTCCCATAAAGGTTTTGTGCACCGTATAATGGGGTGCCCATACATTTTTGCCTTTGGCAATCCAGGTAAAAAACTTCTCCGGAATGGAAGCCACCCACTGCCCGCCGTTATCTTCCTGACACTTTTCCAGTTCATCCACAATTCCCATGGCTTTGCCAAGCAGTTCTCTATCGCCGGTGCGGGCATATTCCAGCGCCGCCGCAGAAAGCCAGTGTCCAAGGAAATGTCCCCTCAGCTGGCAAACCGGGAATTCCCAGCCGCCGTGAATATCCTTGGGCAGAGCCCCGTAATTTTCCGTAGGTCTTCCGGCTTCTAACCGATAATTTAATAAAAGATTGTCACTGCTTAAGGAAATCAGATAGTCCCTGTTGGCCCCTGCTCTCCTAAGCAGTTCCCCGTCTGTAAGCGTTACACTTTTTCCTGCTAACCCTCTCACTAAAAAACCTCCTGTTTATTCATCCATTTTGCATTCTCTTTTTCCAATACATCCATGTTTTTATTATACTAAAAAACTATGGCTGATACACTATTTTGCCGCGTCACTTTTTCAAAAGTTATGTCGCATTTTCGAAGGTTGTGTGTTATATTATAAAAGATACGCATTGTATGGTTCTGCACTGGCGGAGCAAAGGCAATCAATCAAATACAACGGAAACAGACAGTCGGAAAGGGAACTCTTATTTATGGAATCAGTTCGTTACGATATTAATACCGGTTTTACCTTAGAAAAGCATACCATTCAGGTACTGAGCTTTATGTGCGGTACCTTCAGTAAGTCCGTGGCCGCTCACAGCCATGGGGCGGACTGCTATGAAATCCACTATATTCCCGAAGGGTACGGTCTTCTTCGGGCAGATGGAATGTCTTATGAATTAAAGCCCGGCACGCTTTATATTACCGGTCCTCATATCCTCCACGAACAAATTCCCGCCGGCACCGACAGCATGCAGGAATACTGTATTTATCTGAAACTGAAAAATGCACCCGACAAAGGTGCACCTTTTCCTATTCTTGACATTTTTAAGTCTTATCCGTTTTTCATCAGTTGGGACCATCCGGAGTTCCATATCATTTTCCGTCAGATTCTTGCAGAACTTTCAGAACGTAATACCGGCTTCCGGTACCAGCTGCAGAATCTTTATTCCCAGCTGCTGATTTCCATCGTCCGGGAATATGAAAAAGGCAAAGGCAAACGTCCGCAGACGGAAACCCTTATGCAGGCAGACCGTAAGGTTATGCTGATGGATGATTATTTTCTTTATGAATACCGGAATCTTTCCCTGCAGACACTGGCAGACCTTTTGTGCCTCAGTACCAGACAGACCCAGCGGCTTTTACAGTCCTACTACGGAAAGTCCTTCCAGGAAAAAAAGACCCAGGCGCGCATGTCTAATGCTGCCGTTCTGTTAAAGGACGGAAAAATGCGGATTGCGGAAATTGCGGAGTATTTGGGCTACTCCTCACCGGAGCAGTTTTCCACGGCATTTAAAGGGTATTACGGTGTGACTCCCAGCAAGTTCCGGGAAGAGGGTTAGATAAGGAACTCTATAAAACTGAAAGTTTCAACTCCCTACAAATTGGGATTTGATTATAGAGGCAAAAATGGAATAATTGCTTTTGCCAGTAAAACAAGCGGGCCGAATACACCGCCCATGAGAGAACCCAAAGCCAAAAAGCCAAAAGGCAACAAATTAAGCACAATAACAACTACCTTTATCCATTTGTTTTGGAAAGTCAAGCATACCAAAACACAACCATACCAGCCACACCATAAAAAATTGTAGAGATTTTTCTCTAAAAAACCTGCCATTGTATTATAAAAATCACCGAAAAATACCGAGACAAAAAAAGCGCACGGTAAAATCGCACATAGCACAAGAGATATTAATTTAGTTATTTTATGATTCAAAACATTTTTCATGCAGCCCCTCCCACTTTTATCAAATTCGAATTGAATAATTACTTTTCGCTACTTTCTCCGTAAGGAATAATCACAGTTTTACATTTCTCACAATGATACGCTTCTGCTCTACTTTTTGGCATCAGCTTATCATCCACACAAATTGCAACAGCACCTTTAGCCATTGAAGATAATGCGGATACCCATTGTTTTTTAGGAGTCCAGTAAACTCCATCACGGCATTGGATAAATCCTTTTTCCATTTCGAGATTACAATATGGACACTTCATATTAACACCTCCGCAAATTCAAAATTGTTTAATTGAATCAAGCCCATACAATTAAACTCCGTTCAATTGTCATCCCTCGCTCTAAAGAGCTCGGTCAATT
>JAFZDQ010000061.1 GCA_017561085.1 Lachnospiraceae bacterium | reverse complement strand
CTGCTATGGTATCAAAGTCTTGGGCTTGAAGATGCAGGATATGAAACTATTACGGTTACAGGACATTCAAAAGGCGGAAATAAAGCCAAATATATTACTATATTGGAAGAATCGGTAGACCGATGCTTTTCCTTTGACGGGCAGGGATTTTCAGATGAATTTATATTAGAATATACACCGGAAATAGAAGCACGTCAGGGGAAGATAACCAACCACAACGTAAACTATGACTTCGTAAGTTTGTTGTTAAATGATGTGGGAAGGACGTTTTTTTATCAGGGACATGACTATGGAAACGGACATATTGCGGAGGCACACTGTCCGAATACTTTCTTTGTGTTTGATGAAAGCGGAAATGTTTCCATGTATCCGGGGGAGGACCGTGCATGGGAGATAGATGAGATAGATGCTTTTTTGAATAGCTATCTGCGTACCATGCCTCCGGACAAAAAGAAAAGGTTTATCAAGGTAGTTTCGAAGCTGGCTGATGGGGTTTTTTCAAAAGAATATCAATTAACAGAAGCAGAGTGGTTACAGCTGATATATTTTTTGGGTGAGGTAAGTGACTATGCTGATTTGCATCCTGAGTTTACGGATGCAGTCACCAGTATTTTGGATACGTTTTATTTAAATGATACCATGAAGAAAATATGGGAACAGTGCCCGCCCGATATAAAGGCGTATGGGAGTTCGAGCAGGATTGTGGAGGACTATTTCAATTACCCTAGGCGAATGATGAAAGAAGAAAACGGAGAGGATTTGTCCCTGCCGTTAAGCTATTGCCCATTAGAGCAGAATCGCGTGTTTGATGAAAGTAAGCTGAAGCAGTTTGCAATGGTGACAAAAACGCTGTTGGATGTGGGGAGTGAAGCCTGCATTACATGGGACCATGCGGTAGAAGAATTACGGGAACTGTCGGGACTTTTGCCTTCGGAAGTAAAAAGTGCCGGATTGGAGAACAGTCTGGAAGCAATCGGTATTCCTTTCGCCAGAGCAGAGGATGAACTGCTGGGAAGTATTGTTTTTAACAATATCAATAGGCTGACCCAAGCTGTTGTGGAGCATGATAGTACCGGCGCAATGACACTGGATGAAATCACAGGGCATTTGGCCGCTAAAATAGACATCATTTCTGAATTGGAAGAAAGTACGATGGTACATTATGCCGGTCCATTGGCTTAAGAAATGGAGATGTAAATGACAGACATTTGCATTAATTAATTGAACTTATGCAGATTATGGGATGGAGAACGGGATGAAAAAAGAAAAGACGGAATTTAGAGATAAAAAAACAGCGGAAAAAATAATAGATGTAGTGCGTACAAGTGCTATTATCATAGGGGTGTTTGCGGTATTAGGTATAGGGCTGTTACTTTACCTGGCATGGCCTAAGAAAACAGAAATGACCCAGGCAGAAAAAAAATGGCTGATTAAGCACTATGAAGAAGATGAAGAGAGAATTAATAAAGGGTACTTATATGGAAACCAGAAGGGGATGCTGGAAAAACTACGTATGGGGATGACCTATCTGGAAGAAAAATACCCGGGCTATGAGTTTTATATTCACTATATAGACGACTGGGCTATAACAGTATATGAATGTGCAGTAACAGAGCAGAAAACCGGTTATACGTTTGATTTGATGTTCTATAAAAATGAAGATAAAAGTATAGACTTAGCAGATGACTTCTACAGTTATTTTATGGAGGACAAGTATGATGCTTATCTTGAAGACGTTATGCGTGAAAAAATAGACAGGATTGCGGAGATAAATACATATATGCCATTTCCCTTGGGAAAAGAATATGATGCAAATATGAAGGTTGAGGATATAGTAAGCGGGAAATTAGATGTTAGTCCGCGGGGAACTTTTCATATTTCTGCAATCGGTATGACAGAAGAAGATTGTGTTGAGTATGTTAGTAAAATGAGTGAAATAATAGAGGAAATTGATTTGCCGGGGATGTATACTATTATGTGTTGGAATATGACAGAGGAAGAACTGTTAACAGAAGAAAGAAATAATTTGATTTTGGATTGTTTAATTAAGAAAGAAGAGGGAAAATGGAAGACAAAGATTTATTAACGGCAGAACAGATTTTATTATTGGAAAATTTGACATATCTGTTAGATAAGTCACCATTGCTAAGTTTAAAAACAATTGCAGATAAAGTGTCTAAAGATAAGAAATCAATTACTGTAGAAAAAATTATTGACCAGATTGAAGTTGACGACCTAATCGATGACAAAAACTACGGTTCTTTTATGACAGGAAAGGACTGGAAAAACCTGATAACGGCCATACAGCAGGACGAAACTCTAAAGCAAATAAAGATGATAGAGGTGGAAGGGGACCCGGCATTGGGTGAAAACGAAACCTCTGATCAAAATACAGGAAAAGGAGCTCTATCGGTCGTATTTGTTAACGAGGAATCAAAAGAGGCGATAGTAGCATTTCGCGGCACCGTAGAATATGAGTGGGGAGATAACTTCCTCGGAGGAGCATCCACAGAGGATGTATTTCCTGAAATGGAGGATAAGGTCTCTACCGAGTATCAGAGAAAAGCACTGCTATGGTATCAAAGTCTTGGGCTTGAAGATGCAGGATATGAAACTATTACGGTTACAGGACATTCAAAAGGCGGAAATAAAGCCAAATATATTACTCTATTGGATGGTTCGGTAGACAGATGTTTTTCCTTTGACGGGCAGGGATTTTCAGATGAATTTATATTAGAATATACACCGGAAATAGAAGCGCGTCAGGGAAAGATAACCAATCACAATGTAAACTATGACTTTGTAAACATGCTGTTAAATGATGTGGGAAAGACGATATTTTATCAGGGTTATGATTATGGGAATGGATTTTTTGGGGAAGCTCATTGTCCCAATACGTTCTTCTTATTTGACGAAAACGGAAACATTTCTATGCACCCGGTGGAGGACCGTGCATGGGAGATAGATGAGATAGATGCTTTTTTGAATAGCTATCTGCGTACCATGCCTCCGGACAAAAAGAAAAGGTTTATCAGGGTAGTTTCGAAGCTGGCTGATGGGGTGTTTTCAAAAGAATATCAATTAACAGAAGCAGAATGGTTACAGCTGGCATATTTTTTGGATGAGGTAAGCGACTATGCGGATTTACACCCTGAGTTTACGGATGCAATTGTCAGTATTCTGGATACGTTTCTTTTAAATGATACCATGAAGAAAATCTGGGAACGTTGTCCTAAGAACATAAAGGGACATGTGATTTGGAACAGGATTATTAAGGATTTTCCGGCTGTTATCAGTCGAGTGTTAGAAGATAACGGCGAGGATTTGTCTCTGCCGTTAAGTTACTGTCCGTTAGAGCAGAATCGAGTGTTTGACGAAAGTAAGCTGAAGCAGTTTGCATTGGTGACGAAGACGCTGCTGGATGTGGGAAGCGAAGCCTGTATTACATGGGATAGAGCGGTGGAAGAATTACGGGAACTGTCGGGACTTTTGCCTTCGGAAGTAATAAGTACTGGTTTGGAGAGCAGTCTGGAAGCAATCGACATTCCCTTTGCCAGAACAGAGGACGAACTGCTGGGAAGTATTGTTTTTAACAATATCAGTAGGCTGACCCAAGCTGTTGTGGAGCATGATAGTACCGGCGCAATGGCACTGGATGAGATTACAGAGCGTTTGGCCGCTAAAATAGCCATCATTTCTGAATTGGAAGAAAGTACGAAGGTATATTATGCCGGTCCATTGGCTTAAGAAATGGAGATGTAAATGACAGAATTTGCGTTAGTTAATTGAACTTATGCAGATAATGGGACGGAGAATGGGATGAAAAAGGAAAAAACGGAATTTAGAGATAAAAACAAAACGGAAAAAGTAATAGATGTTGCGCGTACAAGCGCTATTATCATAGGGGTAAGTGTAGCATTAGGGATAGGGCTGTTTCTTTACTTGGCATGGCCCAAGAAAACAGAAATGACCCAGGCAGAAAAAGAATGGTTGCTTAAACGCTATGAAGAAGATGAAGAGCGAATCAGTAAAGGATACTTATACGGTGATCAGAAGGGGATGCTGGAAAAACTGCGAATGGGTATGACTTATCTGGAAGAAAAATATCCGGGTTATGAATTTTATATTCATTACATAGACGGATGGGCAATAACGGTATATGAATGTGCAGTAACAGAGAAGAACACCGGTTATGATTTTGACATGTCATTTTATAAAAATGAGGATAAAAGTGTAGAAATAAAAGACAATTTCTATAGATATTTTTTGGAAGAAAACTTTGATATATATCTGACGGAACAATTAAGTAAGAGAGATAAAAATATAGTAGCAATTGATGTGTATATGAGTACTCTTAGGGGAAAAGAGTGTGATATAAATACAACACTTGAAGATATAATAAATAAAAGGATAGTGGTATATCCAAGGGTGAATGTTTATATAGCTGCAGATAATTTAACGGAAGAAGAATGCATTGGATATGAGCAAGAGATATATAAATTTTTAGAAGAAATAGATATACCAATTACTTATGATTTATACTTTTTTGGAATGACAATTGAAGAAATGTTGAATGAAGACGAATATAAGAATTTGATTTATGATAACATAATTCATTTATAAGTTTAGAGGCAAAATTAATAGCTGAAGTAAATAATCTAAGTATAATATGTTGTGAGTTATTAAAAACTTAGAAAGAGATAATATGATGGAAACGAATAGTCTTTTAACGACAGAACAGATTTTGCTGTTAGAGAATTTAACATATTTATTAGATAATGAACCATTAAAATCGTTAAAAAAAATAAAGGAAGAAATACATAATGATAAAGAATTGACAGTAGAAGATGTTATTAAAGAAATAAGAACAGACGACTTAATCGACGACAAAATCTACGGTTCTTTTATGACAGGAAAGGACTGGAAAAACCTGATAAATGCCATACAACAGGACGAAACTCTAAAGCAAATAAAGATGATAGAGGTGGAAGGGGACCCGGCATTGGGTGAAAACGAAACCTCCGATCAAAATACAGGAAAAGGAGCTCTATCGGTCGTATTTGTTAACGAGGAATCAAAAGAGGCGATAGTAGCCTTTCGCGGCACCGTAGAATATGAGTGGGGAGATAACTTCCTTGGAGGAGCGTCCACAGAGGATGTATTTCCTGAAATGGAGGATAAGGTCTCTACCGAGTACCAGAGAAAAGCGCTGGAATGGTATCAAAGCCTTGGTCTTGAAGATGCAGGTTATGATACCATTACAGTTACGGGACATTCAAAGGGTGGTAATAAAGCCAAATATATTACCCTGCTTGATGGTTCGGTAGACAGATGCTTTTCCTTCGACGGACAGGGATTTTCAGATGAATTTATAGTAGAATATGCACCGGAAATAAAAGCGCGTCAAGGTAAGATAACCAACCACAACGTAAACTATGACTTCGTAAATTTACTTCTAAATGATGTAGGAAGGACGTTTTTTTATCAGGGACATGACTATGGAAGCGGACATATTGCGGAGGCACACTGTCCGAATACTTTTTTTGTGTTTGATGAAAGCGGAAATATTTCTATGTATCCGGTGGAGGACCGTGCATGGGAGATGGATGCCATTGATACCTTCTTTAATAGTTATCTGCGTACCATGCCTCCGGACAAAAAGAAAAGGTTTATCAGGGTAGTTTCGAAGCTGGCTGATGGGTTGTTTTCAAAAGAATTTCAATTAACAGAAGCAGAGTGGTTACAGCTGGCATATTTTTTGGATGAGGTAAGCGACTATGCGGATTTACACCCTGAGTTTACGGATGCAATTGCCAGTATTCTGGATACGTTTCTTTTAAATGATACCATGAAGAAAATCTGGGAACGTTGTCCTAAGAACATAAAGGGACATGTGATTTGGAACAGACTTATTGATGATTATCCCGCTATCATCCAGCGGATGCTGGAAGGAGATAATGGAGAGGATTTGTCTCTACCGTTAAGTTACTGTCCGTTAGAGCAGAATCGCGTGTTTGACGAAAGTAAGCTGAAGCAGTTTGCAATGGTGACGAAGACGCTGCTGGATGTGGGAAGCGAAGCCTGTATTACATGGGATAGAGCGGTGGAAGAATTACGGGAACTGTCGGGACTTTTGCCTTCGGAAGTAATAAGTACTGGTTTAGAGAGCAGTCTGGAAGCAATCGACATTCCCTTTGCCAGAACAGAGGACGAACTGCTGGGAAGTATTGTTTTTAATAACATCAATAGGCTGACCAGGGAGGTCATGGAATATGATAGTACCGGCGCAATGGCACTGGATGAGATTACAGCGCGTTTGGCCGCTAAAATAGCCATCATTTCTGAATTGGAAGAAAGTGCGAAGGTATATTATGCCGGTCCGTTGGCTTAAGAAATGGAGATGTAAATGACAGAATTTTTTCTGTCATTTTTTTGTGCCCAATTAAGTAGTTAAAAAGAAAGCATTGCGTGAAAAATGTCAGAATCGCTTAGTTTCTGTCGTATAATATTTTAAATTTTTTAGGGTATCACGGAGAGAAAAGAGAGGGGAACTATGGCAGAGTATATCAATATGCAACAAGAGGAATATGATGCATTGCAGCGTAAATTAGCAACCTTACATGAAGAGATTATAAGTGCGGATGAAGCAATCAGAAAAAGGATATTAGCACTTGCGGATATGGACGGCGGTTTTTATATCAGTGAGGTTTCACGTAAAATTCAGACGTTGATGCAAAGCTTGGAGGAAGGCGCTATCACGATTTTAAAAAATTCGTTTAATGACAGTGAGAGTACGGTTTCCGTTTTTGTAAACACAATAATTGGGATTGACGTGATAGAAGGGTAAGGAGTGACAGACGATGAGTATAAAGTATCAAAAAGGCCTTGTAGACCAAACGGTATTTGCCATAGACCAAAGTATTAAGGAGCAGTTAGCGGATAAGGCAGTAGAATATGACCGCCTTTTGGCAGAATTTGCCGTTTCAAAATGTGAGCATGCGGATGCGATTAGAGAACAGCTTAAGGTAGAGAAAGAGGCGGTACTTTCCTTAACGGATTTTTATCAAAAAACACTTGGAATGATAAAAGCGGCTTCTCATGATATAGAGACGGTAGAAGAACACTATGGAAAAACACATCTCACAGGAGGTTGATAGATGAGCAGGGAAGATTGGAAGGAAGAAAGAGAACGAAGAAATCAAATCCGAATGCAGATTAACGGATTAAGGAATCGAATTGGAGAAATCAATTCTGAAATTACCAAAATGCGGGAAATCATTTATTTTTATCAGGATATTAAGCGGTCAATTCAGGAAAAAGCAGAAGCATGGGGCAGGGAGTATGCCCGTTATGGAGCTTTGGATTTGGCACCGAATATTCAGGTGACAGACAGCTTTGAAGGAATGGCAGCCAGACAATTATCCATGGATGTACCACAGACCGTAGACAGGATTCAGTTGAATTCCTGTTTAATGAGCGATTTGATACCGGGAATCGCAGACCAAATCAAAAAAATTGAAGATTACATAGTAGAGCGTGAGTTGGAAAAGCAAAGACTGCAAGCGCAGATAGATGCATTGTTGGGAGAATTGTAGTATGACAGGATTAGAAAGAAACAGAGTGTTTGATATACCAAAACTGGATCTATTACGAAGTGTTGGGACAAGTCTTTTGGATACCGGAGTGGAAGTTTGTAAAGCATGGGATGAAGCTGTTGGTGAACTTAGAGAACTGGAAGGAGTGGTGCCGGGGGAAATACGTTCTCCTAAGCTGGCATATGCGATTAGACATATTCACACGCCGTTAAGCCAAACAGATTATGAAAAGGTACGCATGCAGCTTGATTATACGCTTATGAAACTGGAAGGAAATCTTCCCACATGTGATCAGAACGGAGCGGCAGCGGTGAAGCATGTTACAGCTGTTACATACCGCAGTAGTGAAATGCTTGAGGAGCTGAAGCAATATGTAAATGTGGAAACTTTAAGTCTGGAGCTTGGGGATTACGAAAAGAAAATGGAAGCTTACCGTGCCGATAACAAAAAGGAGGAGCCGGATATCAGCGAATTATCCGAGCAGGCGGAAACTATTTTAAAGGGCCTGCCGGAATTTACTTCCTTTGACGGAGACCCGGTAAATATGGAGACCGGAAATTTTGTTTATCAATACACTGATTTACAGAGCCGGGAAACCAATCTGTTTTCGTTTACCAGAAGCTACAATGCCATGGATAGAAACAAGGGTGTTCTGGGAAGAGGCTGGTTCCATAACTGGGAAATGCAGCTTTTATGGAAAGAGGATACCATCGTTTTACTTCATGAGGATGGCAGGGAGGAGCATTTTGCAGAGAAAAATGGTAGATATGTAAGCAACCAAAATAACAGTAATATGTTGCTTGAAATTGGGGAGCACTATTATTTTACGGGCAGAGAAAGAGAAGTGCGCATTTTTGACAAAAGCGGCAGATTTATCAGACTTCAACAGGAGGATGGTGGTGTAACACTGACTTATGATGAGGAGAAACTGTTTCAGGTGACGCAAGATACGGGCATGTTCTTTCGACTTGATTATGATGCGCAAGGAAGACTGGTGAAGCTGGAAGATGAAGCCGGCAGGTGTGTTTCTTATGGTTATGATGGAAAGAAACTGACAGAAATCACAGACCCTGTAGGTAATACTTATCTTTATTCATACGGAAAAAACGGCAAACTTTTGGAAGTAAAGGATAAGCGTGGTGTCATCATTCTCAGTAATGAGTATGACACACAGAAGCGTATTGTTTCACAACAGTTTCCAGACGGTAGCTGTGTAAAAATGGAGTATTTAAAGGACGGACAGGTGCGCGTAACCGAGCGAAACGGAAGCCAAATTACTTATGTCCATGATGAAAAGCACCGTAACACGGAAACGATTTATGAAGATGGAAAAGAATTGCGGTGCTATGATGAAAAAGACCGCACGGTTTCTCATACCGACAAAAAAGGAAATAAGACGGTTTATCAGTATGATGAAACAGGCCGGAAGGTAAATAAGACGGATGCCATAGGACATCAAACAAGCAGAGAATACGATGAGGAAGGGCGCCCTATCAGAGAAGTCAGAGCTGACGGAGGTGAGATGCTATGGCGTTATGATGGACTTGGAAGATTAGTGGAGAGAATCGACCCGGAAGGACATAAGTTACTTCTTTCTTACAGGAAAGAGGAAAGAAGACCCTATGAAATTTGCCTGGCGGATGGAAGTCGTTTGCGTATCAATTATGATAAAAGAGGCAATATCCTTGCCATAGATTACCCGGACGGAACAGGTATGAGCTATCGTTATGATATCTTAGGCCGTGTAGTGGAAAGTTCTGATAAGAAAGGGAATACTACGCGCTTTGCTTATGATGCGATGAATCGTATTACAGAGGTTGTCCGGGCAGATGGTCTGCATCGCAGTTACCGCTATAATGAAATGGGAGAGGCGCTGGAAATCAGGGATTTTGACGGTTATAGTGCCTATTGGGAGTACAATGAGCTGAATAAGCCCAGATCCTATACAGATAAATGCGGAAGAGAAACCCGGATGGAGTACGACCGGATGTGGAATCTTTCGAAAATAACCGACCCGGAAGGCGGCGTGACGGAGTATATTTATGACAGACAGAATCATCTTGAGAAAGTAACAAAGCCCGGCGGTAGCAGCGTCAGGTTTGTTTATGATGCCAACGGAAACCGAACGGAGATACATTATCCTGACGGCACCGTGAAGCGCTATGAATATGATGCACTGAACCGCAGGACAGCGGAGATAGATGAGGCAGGGAACCGTACAAGCTATATTTATGATTGTATGGGGAATGTAAGCCGGATTGTGGACAGATGCGGGAATGAGACAAGCTTTGTTTATGACAAAAACGGCAGGAAGCTAAAGCAGACAGACGGCGCAGGGGCGGTTACCCGTTACACTTATACGCCTCTTGGAAAACCGGAGACAATTACTGACCCTGAGGGAAGAATTACCTATTACCACTATGACGGTGGCGG
>JAFZDQ010000060.1 GCA_017561085.1 Lachnospiraceae bacterium | reverse complement strand
CGTCCACCTTCACGGTCCGATTTTGCTTATTTAGAAACTTAATTGTTACGGTTTTTGCCGCTTTTTGACTCATATTATGGGTATTTTACCTATTATTTAGCCTTTTTCCGGGGGAAATGTATCGGATTCGTATCACGGTTTGGAAGAAGCCCTACGTGTATCACGCCCCTTTTGTCCGCGTCCGAACGACACCGTTTTCGTCCACCTAGGGATATTGTAGCATGGTCGAACCGGAATGTAAAATGATTCTTTGAAAAATCCAATTAAAATTCCCCAGATTTGTTCGTCCATCATTGATTAGCGGTAGAGGTGGTCGAACTTGGAGCAATTTTGCCCGTGTATCACGGTTTGTTTGAAGATAGGTGGGCGAACAGGAAGTGGCGTGGGTGGAGGGTATGATACAAATTTATTTTTCAATAAATATTGTTGATTCGCACCTCCAACATCTCTGCCAACTCATCAAAATAATCATCAACATCATCCCAACCGTACATTACAATTAATCTATCTATCACCGTATAAACAACTGAAAACATACTTTTAATATGCCCATCACTTGTATTGTTCGGAAGTCGCTGATACAAAGAAGTTCCATGAGAATAATCACTTAACATTTTAAAGTCTTTACCATCAATACTGCTTACCAAACGACTCAATCCAGCAAAATTAAAATCACTATTAATCTTGTATGTCCATCCATATCGAGAATCTATATAGGCTCTCTTATCACCTCGTTTTTTCAAAAACTCCTCTTCAATGTTATACATTGAGCACATCTCTTTAATAGTCTTTAATATATTAGGATCTCGTTCTTTTTGAGCAAGCTTCATTGTATCCCTATAAGACTGTACATAATAGTACTTCCACAATTCCTCCTTCTCATTATGTATAATTACATCAAGACAAACTAAATTTTCAACCATGGTACGCATAACCATATGAGCTGACTTAAAGTGTCCCATGAGAATATTATCATATGCCATTTTTGCATAATCAACGATTGCTCTAGCAAAAAGATAACAAATACCTTTATGCGTTGCGTCTTGTTCTGACGCTCTACACTGTACCGCCTCATCAGCAATTTCTATAAACTCCTTTAGCAATGATAACTCTTCTGTGTATTCACACAAAGCCACAGTAGTATTGTTATTACCAAATAAATCTTTTGTTCTCACTTTTTTCCTTTCTCTTTTCGTTTATGTAAGTATTCAATTCAGTTTAGTTCCAATTTACTAAAATATCTAGATACCGATTCCGGATATTTGTTAATATACAAATCCACATCACTCTTTGCAATTCCACAAACAGATATATACTCCGCAAATTTCTCTCTGGCCTCTTCATAACTACAATCAAGATATGCATCAAGCTTTACCAACAGATCCAGCATCTGCAATACATGCACATTCTCTTTAGTTACTGGTACAACCGGTTTTCTTACAACAAATCTTCTGTTACCAATCAGGACTTCTCCATCATCCGAAACATTGTTACTCACAATCTCAATCACATAAGGGACCTGCGTGGAAATCCCTATCTGGTTAGCGAATGTATTACCTGCATAGAAACCATCTACATTATCCCCTTTAGAAATGAAACGATATCTTGCCACCATATCTGCGTTGGGACCAATGGTAGAATTTAATGTGGTCTTCTTGGGAATGAAATATACATCTTCATCATATTGCTGCAATAAACCTTTTTCGCAAAGTTCCTTCAGTTGTTGTTCTAAATCCAGCTCGGCAATATTCATACTTAACAAATCAGAAAGAAAAATCGGCTCTGCTTGTTTGTAATGATATTTTATGTAATTGTATAACATCGCTGACTCTCCTTTCACTCAATAATAATCACTCTACAACACTTCCAGTTCAATAATCTGCATTAATTTATCCGAATTTTTAAACTCGCTTGCGTACTCTTCCACCTTAGTAATATCCATATTATACACGAACTTCCTATATGCTCTGATAATTTCTTTATAATAATCAAATGACATTCTAGCCTTAAATCTTACAAGCTCGACCAGCATTCTTTCCAAGCTGTAGATACATATTTCTGTATTATGATATAACATCTTAATTTGCCCGACGTGAAAAATATCCTCTTTTTGAAATGTCTGTTTTACTCGTTCATCTTTTATCCGTCCATCGGTTCTAATGGTTGCCAGATGATACAAATCAGGAATCTCGTCCGTCAAACCAAGATAATAAAAAGCACTTTCTCCGCAAAAAATTGCCTTGGGATATTTCACACTGATTATCTCTAACTCTGAACAATTTCTGCTTAAGGAATAGATACCTTTTTCAATTTGAAAAATATTCCCTTCTGCTATTTCTTTTTTCAACATATGATCACTACCATATTTCTCTATACACTGCTTATATGTTAAAACCATAATCCAGCTCCACTTAAGTATTTATACACTTCGTTTTGTTTTGTGTGTATTTCTACTCAATTTTAACAATATACACATTTTTCGTCAAACCGTCAAACAAAAATGACCCAACATGGTCCGCATCATTGAGAGGCGTGTTGGGTTCTGTTAATCTTATTATATTTCATCCTATCAGAAAAGCAACTAATTTATGAGCCCTCATTGTATTTTTTTCTACACCCATTTACACCATGGAAACATTTCACGTTTACCACATTGATTTTTCATTGACAATCGGCGCGAAAAAATGTATTATAATTTCAGTCGATGTAAAAGTGAATAAATCACTTAATGCGACGTATAATAAGAAGAGAACATAGAACATTAAATGTTCTTTAATATCAAAAAGAAAGCTAGTAATGTTCTTGGTTTATCCAAGAAAGGTTTACTAGCATTTCTTTTTTTATTTGTAATTTTCTTTAAAATCTAAACACATAATACATCTTTTTGTATTTGTTTCCGATGCATATTCGTTCGGATATTTTTCAAACAAATATTTACACGTGTTTCGCAATTGTTCTATGCTTAATATATCAATATTTTTCAATACTGCCATTGCGCTCTTTCTACAATTTGCTGTTGTATCCATATATTCGACAAGTTTATCATATGTATCAAAAACTGGCGTGTTTTTTAAACTTTTGACCACATTGTTAGCAATAATTTTTTCCACTGAATTATGTTCTTGTATGTAAATATAAAGTTTGCTATCCTTCGGAATTTCTCTTCCTTTTACATATTTATAGACCGGAAGTAATCTATTTATCGGAATTCCTCTTAATCTTTCATCACACATAGCTGCAGAATCAAAGTTTTTATTGTCATAGATAATATCTTCATAAATCTGACTATCTTCAAATCTTCCATAACCGTATTTATTTAAAATATTATCTTTGTATCCAATCGCTATGGCTAACGGTTTTGTAGACAAATCTATATTCTCGAGATCATCAATTCCCACAATAATAGATTCCGCATCCTGTGAAGTCATACTTTGGTCAACAATTGTCTTAACAACTTTTCTAGTTTCACGCACCCTTATTGGAGATATACCCGGAGTTAACTGTCCCAATTTTTCATATACTTTTGCATAATTATCAGTTTGAATTTCAACAAATGGTATTTCAACTCCATTCTTGGTCACTATAGTCCGCTCTATTTCTATAAGTTCTTTCTCATCTTTTTTATAACTGATAAAAATAAAATGTTTACGTATATCTACCAATTGCTCATCGGACAAGCACCCCAAGAAATCTTCTATAATGCCTCTAACGTCCTCATCCGTCATAGAATATCCCATAAATATTATTGGAGCTTCCGCAAACAAAGTAAGCATTTTAGCAATAATAAGTTTTCGAGATTCCCTAAAAAGTTCATAATCATCTTGAGTTATAATAATAGACTCTGCATCCGTTGCACTACCATGGATTTTATAAATTTCAGCTATATTATAACTATCAGCAGAGAACAACTCATGTTGTCTTACATATACTTGGAAATCTTTATTGAATACTTCTTGTTCTAAAAATGTATCGTAATTAGTTGTAATAATAGCCGATATTTTATTTTTCAGTGCTCTAAATTTTACAAGTTCATCCTGTAATTTAGGGGACCTATTTAACTTTTGCTTCTTAAAGAAGTCAGCAAGATACATCTTATACGGAGATATCCCTCTTTTTACCCAACTTGGATTTTTACTATTTCCAATTCCAAGTTTAATTTTCCGGTCATAAAAAGCAGCGTTAAATTGCTCTTCAATTAAAGTTCCCATGTATACATTCATGTCAAAATCAGACATCTTCTTACGTCTACACTCATCCAGATGCTTTTGATACTGAAACGGATCCGTTTCGAATTTCTCAAAAGATTTCTCAAGCAACTCTTCCCATGATGGATAACCAAATAAATACCTTTTAGAAATCCCCGAACCAACAAATAATACAGGCATTCTATTTGCTTTTACCAGCTCATCCAATATTGAACTTTTCACCATAATATTCGCACCCTTCTTCATTTTTATATTTTCTTATTCTTCTTTCCCTCCGTACTACCAGTACTTTCAATGCCATTTTAGCATAATCTAAGATTGAATTTACAAAAAGAAAACATACTCCTTCATGACTTACCTTTTATGTATAGATACCCTTCCATTCTTTTTTTATCATGGAATAACTACTACGACTCAAATCATAACTATATATCCTGATTCTATTCCTACTTTTTATTCGACGCCCCCAGTCAATCAATTGTGCAACGTCACAATATAACAAGTCAGACTTTACATTGTTTTTTCTACTAATTGCATTCAATTTACATGTCTCTTTTTCTTTGCTACCTATAATAATTTCTTTAGGTAAAATCTCTTCCACTTTTACTCCCGGTGCACCTTCTTTGCCTTTATCATATTTTACAATTCTCCATTCCATTTCGTGTTTCCACTCATCAGATTTTGTAACTAACGATATATATAAGGGCTCCCCTTCAACATCTTCAAGCAAAGGCAAATCCTCAGAATATATAACAGGCATTATTCCAAACTTATCAATTAATTCACGCAAATCATATCCTATACACATCCCCTTATGATCTGCCGAATAATACCCCCACATAGCACTAGAATCACACCGTTCCGAAAAACAAGCTACAAATGTTGCATTGGTTCTTCTTTTTGATTCTTGATCTGCTTTTTCCTGTTCCAGATATTCATGAAACGCAAGCTCTCTTTCATCCTCTGAATACGCTCTTTTACTCCTTTTGTTAACCAAGTATGCGCAATCAAATGGGTCATTGAAATTGTATGCATTAGACAAAAAGATTTTTTCCTCTTTTAGGGTATTAAAATCCCTTACTAATCCACGACAATACTTATATATCAATGTCCCCTCTTCAACGTTATCCATTAAAAACTGTTTAATTTTATCAATATCATTTATCTTAAGCAATTCAACATATTTTCTACGTTGTTCCTCATTAAGAATTCCCATTTTTCATTCATCTCCAACTTACAGGTTAGTTTTCTTATACATCTTCCCCTTAGTACTACCAGTACTTTCAATCAAGCCTTGCTCCAACATATCCTTAAGCAACACTTTAATTCTTGACTCTTTAACACCAGCAACAGTTTCAAATTCAGAAGCCTTATACCACATATCAGGCTGCATAGAATTCAAAATTGCATCGTACTTTTCTTGCGTTTTTTTCGTCACTTTTTTTTCGCCACTTTTTTTCGCCACTTTTTTTTCGCCACTTTTTTTCGCCACTTTTTTTTCGCCACTTTTTTCCGACACTTTTTTCAAAAACGAAAGCGACAGTACCGTTCTATCCGGGTCAAATCTCTCCTCTATCATCGGTTCTTCCCAGCCTTCGTCTGCCCAAACATTAAAGATATTCGGAACACCACTTCCGGCACGTTCACCGATATTGATAAGATTAAACATTTTCATAAGAGCCTTGTTTCGGGGATCGGATTCACCACCAAGACGCATCTGCTTTTTACCCGTTCTGACATAACCGGGATTTGCTAAAACCAGCTTGTCCGGTTCTTTACGGATAACAACACCTCGCAATCCGTGATAATCGGCATTAATCAAACAATTTGCCAAAGCCTCACGAAGTGCCTTGTGTACCGGAGTATCATCAACACGTTCACCACCGACCATTTTGAACGGCACCTTAATGTCTTTGATAATTTTGTTATAAACTCTAAAATAGAAGTCGCACACATTTCCGGACCATTCACCGGAACTTGATTGCAAACGGTCGCTCCAACGAGTGGTAGGATCCAACTCTTCTCTGTAGTCCAAGAAATACTCAGGGAAGTGTCGCACAATGTTGTACTCATCCCCAAACATCAGCATACCTGCTGCCGTAGGATGCAACTTTCCATCCTCATCAGAAATAGCCGCCGCACCAATGCTTCTCAGATACTCGTGGTCGTTCAGGCGCTCAAAAGGATGTCCCTCTTTTAAAGAACGGTGACTGTTACGGTATCCATGTATGGTATCGTAATTCAAATCTTCCATCGGAACCTTATCAAGCACTTCCATATCCATAGTACGCTCAGTCTGGTCACGAAGCATGGTCTTTACCTGTAATCTGGTACAATGATAATCACCCTCATAATTACGGCGAAAAGTGCCATTAAAAATATCATTATTGATGTACACTGGCTTCTGCTCACGCTTTGCCATAGGCACATAAATAACCATAATAACATCCTTATTGTCACCTACTTCATAGGTCTGCACATCATCTTCTGACAATAGATTAATATTTACCTTCTTAGGATTATTCATATTATCCCAAAATTCCTTGCAAAGCTTGGATGCATTCTGGAGACCGGTAGTTCTCCAACTACCATCTTTATTTTCTTTGACACCAAGAATGATAACTCCACCATAGCAGTTTGCAAAAGAAGAATAGGTGTCCCACAAAGAAACAGGCAAACCACCATCTGCTTTTTTCACTTCTCTTCTGTTGTCTTCTCTGTATTCATCAAATTGTGAAAGGTCAAATACATTTGCCAATTTAATCATCTCGCTTTCCGCATTAAATTGCAACATTCATCATGATATTCAGAAATAAATTTACCCTCATTTCTCAAACTCTTTCCTTAAGAAAACCACAAATTTCTCTGCTTTCTCATTAAGTTGTATTATTTCATCGAATGTCTTCTCCAAATTATATACTAAAAAATTCTCATGGACCATTTTATTGCGTTCATTTCCTAACTGCAGAAATGCTCTCATTTGTTCTTTTAATGCTTCATCTTTTGATATTGTCATCGAAACTTCTTTCTTAAACTCTTCACCAAACAATCCCAAAAAACTATTAACATTATTTCCATCCCATGTAAAATATGTATGATACTGCCTCGAAATAGCTTTTTTCAGAACAAAATTACTAACCTTATCATCTGAAGAATTTCTTTGAACAAAATTTTTAATAATTTCTTGTATTTGGGTTTCATAATAGCTAGCACAGGAAAGCAACATTACTTTTTTCAAATGATTCTCGACATTATTCTCTAGAGATATTTGCCCATTTTCAAGCAAATATCCCTTTAACTCATGATAATCTTCTACAAATCCATTTATAGGAGTATACATTTACTTTCTCCTTACTGTAACTTAATAATTTCTTTAGCTCTCGACATTCTTGTTTCTACATTCTTTTTTGAACTCATACTTTCTTTACATGCATTTATATATTCAACATCTGACTTTAATGCTTCAAGGCTTTCTTGTGTTATCTTACCTTCTACAAATAGCTTGCTCTTAAAAGAATTTTCACATGTTGCAACAAAAACAGATTCAAAAAAAGATATACTAAATTTTCCACTTGCAGAACAAAAACTCTTTTCTTTTAAATCTGAACAACTTTCAATAAATTTCAGGAAAACTTGTTCTAAATAATCTACATCTTCTTTTTCAAATCTGTTTGTCATCTTCGAAAATTTATTCAAGAATCTGTTCATCGTTGCCTGATACTTTTCATGATAGAATAACATGGCAAAACTTCTTACTATAATCTCCAAGTCTTTAAAATGTACATCTGCAGTTTCCTGTCCTAATATTTGTCTCCACTTTTCATTTTTATTAAGTTTTAAAACCATTGCATAAAAATCTGAATAGAATAAGCTCATGCGAATTTCCTGTTGCGTAAGATTTTGTCCTCCGGTATTTAATCTATTAAATATCTCATACATTGATGAATCTTGATCATCCGGTTCATTTTGTTTTATTACAACAGTTCTTATTGTTCGGAGATAGTCAAATATATGTTTATAATCTCCCAACGTTTCATATTTTAAATTGTTAAACTTATTAGTTTCTGTAGGTACTGGACTCGTTAACTTAAGAGAAAAATTAGAAAAATATTTATCTTGTGCTAAAACATCTGCATTAATTTTTTCTTCTCCCGTTAAATAATCTCTTAAAATATCTCGACCTGCTTTATTGGGAAATCTTTGTTTAACAAAAAAATATATAGTCAATAATCTTTGCTGACCATCTATCACATAAAAATTATTTTTTCCTCTTTCATACAAAAAGACCTGTGGAATTGGTAATCCTAAAATAATAGATTCTATTAGCTTAGATGCTCTTTTTACATCCCATACATAATTTCTCTGAAAGGGAGGCATCTTAATTATTCCGTTATCAATTAAATTGAATAATGTTGCAATATTGTAATCATTAGGCGTTGACGTTATATCATATTCTTTAATTTCAATCTCATCCTCTTCTTTTTCATAGTCCTCTATATCATACCAAATATCCATAAAAATATTCCTCCTGTATAATTTTATCCTTATTAATCATTTTGTACTGCACGCCAATACCGATCAAATCTTTGTCGTGCAGATGTAAATTTATGCGATGCCGTACTTGCATGTTCAATAAGCAATTCAAGATCCTCATCCTTATATATTCTATCGGAAGTATCAATATTTGACATTGAATACATTCCATGCCATCCATTCTCCATATACTGAGTTTCTCCACCACCATTTACCATTTTATTAAATTTAGGCATTGCTAAATATGTTCCATCTAGTACAACTGCAACAGACCAAAAATGTCTTTCCATAGCCGGGATAGAAAAATCTCTATCTCTTCCAACCCTATCCCGAATACTCGTTTTTGCCTGAACACATCCAAAAACCAAATTACTACCATTAACATTCACAATAGCATAAATATCAAAATCATCGCTTGCTGCCATCTGCCGAATATTATCATCATCTTCATTAGCGATCTGATTATTTTGAAGCATTGTTGTTAATTCTTTTTGGAGAACAAATCGTATATTATATTGTGCTAAACGTTCCCTTGTCTGTTCGACAATGTAATGTTCAAATACATGTCCGCTACATTTCTTCCAACTTTGTGCACCTGACAAAACCTTCTCAATAATTTCTTCATTAAGGTTATCCGCCGAAAAGTCGCCTGTTTTTCTCTTCAAGTGTGATGAATATATGGCATTCCATATTTTTGTAGCATTCACATTTTCGCGATACAGTTCATACATCTCTGTAAACGTGATTAACATTGCACTATGTTGAGCACCTCTTTCAGCACTTTCCATCGCGCTATTTGAAGTTCTTCCATTCAATAAAATTGCATACTCGTTTTCAAACACTTCATTATAACGTTGTTCAACAGCTTCTCTATAAGGCATATTTATTTTCCTCCTAAAAGCTCAGATATTTTTATTCCCCATGCGTACGCCAACAAAGGTGGAACGGCATCTCCAATTTGCTCATACTTATCTTGAATATCATTATGTAAGTGTGGTGTTAAATATGGTCCACCACAAAAATCATAACTGTCCGGAAAACTTTGAAGTCTTGCACACTCTCTAACTGTAAGAGCTCTGTCATACTTCGGATGCACAAATTCATCTAAACAGTGCGATGTGACCGTAGGTGCTGCATCCTTTCCAACTAATCGATAATTACGCTTAATAAACATTTTTTTTGGCAACACGCGTCTTTCTTGAAGCTTTTCTCTCTCTTTTCCTTGATATCTATCAAATAAATCTTTCAAGCTTTCCCCCTGCTTCAACAAAGAAAATCTTTCCAATGTACAATCACGATGTCTCATCGGATGTTGATATGTAAGTTTATCAGTATGATGTTCTTGACGTTTCCAGAACTCATCGTTTCTCATCAACTTAGAATAATCACTACTCTTCTTTCCATATTTATCTTTTGCCTTTTCACTATTTGGAATAACATTCAATAAATCAATAAAAGCTTCATCCACTGTCACAATCTTATCAGATATCACTTCCGGTACAGATAGATTTATTTTTTTGTCCTTTGTTGCTAATATAAAAAATCTCTTTCTTCGTTGAGGGACACCAAATTGAGAAGCATCCAAAACCACTTGAACCATATTCTCGTAGCCCGCCTCTTTTAACTCATATTTCAGTACGTCTACGATCAATGTTGGATCATTCTTTTCAACTGTTTTTGTGACAATTGCCGGCACATTTTCGAATAATATCATTTTTGCTTTTGCTATCTGTGCGATTCTTATCCCCTCTCTAAAAAGGAACTGTCTATCATCATAAAATGATCTTGATGTATTTCCTGCTGTAGAAAAAGTTTCACACGGCATCCCAGAAGTAACTAAATCCACACCGTCCGCCGGAATATACGGCAAAATTTGTTCTGCTGTAACATTTCTTATATCTGAATGAATTACGTGAACCTCCGGGTGATTTGCCTTATATGTATCTACACAACTTTTTATATATTCAATTGCAACTTTTGTATCAAATCCTGCTGCATGCATTCCTGTACAAATCCCACCCGGACCACTAAAACAATCTATATGTGTATAAGCCATTATTCATCCTCCTGTATCAATTCTGAACATACAAAATTAATAGAATTCTTTTTGCAATATTCATCTAGTCTTTTTAATGCTTTATAATTTGGCTTAGATTTTCCTGTTTCCCACCTATTCACAGTAGAAAAAGAAACCCCTATTTCTCTAGCAAAATCAGTCTGACTCAACAAACATTTTCGACGTAAATCTTTAATTTCATCTGCAAACTTCATATGCATTCTCCTCATCTCATAAATATAGCATTATTATAGCATTTATATCTCACCCAATCAACGATTTTCTCAGATAATAATATTGCATATCCCACATCTTACTTTCCAACACACCTCCCGCATTTCCGACATACTTTTCCTACATACTTTCCCCGATACCTTATCCCCCAATTCCCCGCCCACCCGGAAATACCAACATACTTTCACAATCTATGTTGGAATTTCCAACATAAAACATATTTTTCCAACGCACTTTTCCAACATACTATCAAAAGACGAAGAAGGAGTACGTTCGCACTCCTTCTAGTTTTATTCATTATGTTCAGCTATCCATTTTTCCAAATAAGGTCTGTCATTATTTGCTTCTTTTTCAAACCATTCACAACATAACCTATAGCTTTCCCCTTTAATATAAAATCGTTCTTTATAATAGTGTAATTCCTTTTCTTCTGCTGTTGTTTTTAATAGTAGCGGATACTGAATATCAAAATGCTTTTTACAGTATTCTTTCTCTTGTAACAAATTAATTTCTTCCTCACTTACATTATCACTTTGTAACAAAGGACGAAGAACCAACTGAACAAGCTTACCTATTTTTAGCTCACTTCGAATTTGCGCACTATATTTCGGAATGTCCGCTTTATTTACACGTACTGATGACTTTTTCGATTCAGTTGTATTCTCAAACATTCCATACATCTGATATGCACGAATAAACAACTCAGATGTATCTGCAATTCCACCGCTCGCTAACAAAATAGGCTGTAATACCGATTCATTAAACTGTTCATTCGCAATCACGCGTACAGCGAACTCATACCCATATATCCGAAACAAGTTATTCAAATCATTAATACACGGCACTAAATCATCAAGAATAGCTTGATTAATCTTAGGCGATGCAAAAATAATTTCCGCTCCTTTGGTATCCATATATCCATACAAACAAATAGCCGTACGTACACTTTTTGCAATCACCTTCATAACAGTCTCTTCTCTTGTTCCATAATTAAGACCCGCTTCATGAAAAGCAACATCCACTGCATAAAACTGCTTTTCATTTCCACTAAAAGACACGCCCAACACATCACACTCTGCTTGCTGAATAATCTGATATACAGAGGCATTCTTCTTGAAAATATTATAACTGTAATTATTGGAAAAATGCTCATCTATACGACTCATCAAATCTTGAATTTCTTTCTCATGCAGCATTTCCCATCTACCTGAAACCTTCCAGTTTGTTTGCACAATCTGACATTCTTTGACATGCCTAAGCCATGAATAAAATAAAGATTCTCCCATCTCAATTTTCATATGTAAACATCTCCCCATATATTAATCCAATTAACAACTACTATTATAAATTTTACCACAACTAGATTTGAAATCATATCTCGTTCCCATAAAAAATTCCTTTTATTTTAGTCTTACACCAGATAAAAGAAGAGGTGCTTTCGCACCCCTCCTGTTTGCTTACTCATTTTACCTACTCATTCCAGCCACCTTCTGCTGTACCCACTCACCGATACTCCGCAGGAAGTGTTCCAACATATTCATTCCATTGATGGTAAACTGCCTCATGAAATCATATGCTTTTTCCAGTTTCGCTTTCAGCGTCCGGTTCTCGGCTTTCAACACCTCATTCTCTCGCTTCAGACACTCATTCTCGTATTTAAGGTCCAACATCTTTTCAAAGTATGCCTTCTCCCGTTCTCCGGAATTGGTATTCCTAAAGTAATCGATTAGTTCTTCTGCAAACTGTGCTTTCTGAATCGTCTCGTCAGCGTCTGCCTTGATAAGAGTTAACTGTTTCTCCTGCTCCAGTACCTCATTCTTTTTATCCGTTAGGTCCTGCTTCACTTCATCCAGCTCATAGCTTTTATCCGTCAAATCCTGTAGCACTTCATTCAGCTCTGCATTTTTATCAGTAATCCTAACTGACAGCTGCCGCTCTGCTTCTGCTCCCTTATCCAGCGACTCCAGTATCGCCTCCATCTGCTCCGTCTGTGCCTGAATGGTAGCCTGCCCGGTTGCAACCTTATCCTTAATATCCTCAAGTTTCCGTTCCTCTTCCTTCGCCATCTCTGCCGCCTTTTCCCTGCGGTAGTCCGACAAGGTAAGATTTCCTCTCGGATTGGAGCCTTTGTAAAAACGCTCCCAACCAAACTCTTTTAGCATCATTTCCTGAAGCACCGCCTTCTGGGTTTCCACCCAATCAGCACCACCATAACTGTTACGCTTCATCTGTGGCTTAAGCCTCCCGTCCTCATCCTTCTGCCAGACCAAATCGCCGGTCTCAGTCACTGCCTGCTTCATGGTGGTAGGATACCCCAAATCCTTGAAGGTCTGTGCAAATGCATTCTGGACCGGTGCCCCTTTTGAGGAGTTGGTTGTGTATGGAATATAGGTCATGTGAATGTGGGGAGAATTTTCATCCCCATGATAAACCATGTGGTGGACAATCAGCCCTGCCTCAAACGGTGGCTTCCAGTCCGGATCATTCAGCTCCTTTTCCGTCACCACACATACCTCCGGCAGTTCCAACAGATACTTTGCAAATTCATCCAGCAAGTCCTGTGCCCGGTTCGCTTCCTCCGGCGTATACACGAAACCCGTGTCCCGCATATCCCCTATCTGCCAGATAATCTCGTAGCAAAGGTGTTTCTGTTTATCCTGCTCAATCTTCTCATAATAGGTCGGGGGAAATCTTTTTCCGCGCCCTTTCTTGATTTCCCGCTCTCTCCACACTCGGTAATGCTCGGCAAATAACTTTTCATATACCTGCTGAAGGGTAATCCCCCAATCATCTGTATATACCATATTTAAATGCCGCCGCTCCTCTACGGAGTTAGGTGGAATGTGGGTTCTAAGATTGTGCTCCAGATTAGGTGCGCTGTACATGGCACCACTGATGGTCTTTTCTTTCTTACCTGTCATCAAATCCCTCTCTTCTTATCTATATTTAGTTTTATCAAAAGTTTCCTTAAGAAATCTCTGCTCATGGTCGTCTTCCTCCTTTCTTTGGGTTCCCCCATATTCTTCGCTTCCCCTAAAGTAATGTCCCCTTATTGGTTTGGGGGTACCCCAAACACAAACGGGGCAAGCGTTCCGTCGCTTGACCTCGAATACATCTGCTCCTACCGGCATTTGGTAAAATTATTTGCCAGTAGCCGGTATTCACAGCTGTATGTTGGTGCCTCACTTTAGGATATTTTTATTCTTGTCACCAACCGGATATCCTCTATCCGCAGGTGTGCCACTTTCGTCTCCCTTTTTGAAAAACGGCTCCACTTTGTGGAGTCACTTCTTCATTTTGGCTCCACATTGTGACTCACCTTTTTATATTGGATAATTCTCTCCTCAGAAAAGGTGCTCCACTTTTTGACGCCACTTTTCGATTTTGACTCCATATTTTGGAGCACCTTTTGTGAAATGGCTCCACTTTCGTCCTACCACACGCTCAGGTCATCCAGCGCATCCAGCCACACCTGCATCTCCCCGTTAAGCATCATCCTCACATACTCCACCGGGTCCTCAATAGCCAATGCATCCATCTTCCCTTGGGAGTTGGGAGTGGTCCGAAGACCCTGCTCCCATTTACCACAATCAAGACTGATAACATAATTGGTATCGTAGTGAACCACATTCACCGTATTATTCTGCTCGTTGTAAAATCCTCTTACCATTCTCACGACCAGCCACCTGCCTTTCTAAAACGCATCTCCGTTGCCATATCCACCAGATTGTTTTCCAGCTCTCCAGTTGCCTCGGCATTCAGCAGGTCTGCCACTTCCTTCTGCTTATTGGGATACAGGTGTCCGTAAATGTTCATTGTGGTATTTACGGAGTCGTGCCCCACTCGCTGTGCGATAACCAAAGGCTGCAGCCCCTTCTCGATTAACAAGGCGATGTGCGAGTGGCGGAGGTCGTGAACTCGAATCGGTTTTAACTTCGTCTCCTCCGTCTTCTGCTTCATCTTCTTCTGCACCGCCCTGTCCGTGATAGGAAAGATTCTATCCTCCGGAGCCAGCTCATACTGCCTGTCCAGATACTCTTTTATCTCTCCCTTAAGGAACTTTGGGATGGTAATCTTACGATTGGAGCTTTCCGTCTTCGGTGAAGTGATATAATCGGTTTTATTTCTTCTGAAATAAGTCTTGGACACGCTTATGGTTCCATTCTCCAAGTCGATATCCGAAGCTGTCAGTGCCAGTACCTCTCCGATTCGACATCCCAGCCAGAATAACATCTGGAAGATAATCCGGTACATTTCATCTTCTGCTCCAAAGCCTTTGATAAAGTCCTCATACTCGTCCTTGGTCCAGAAGTTTAACTCTCTGGCGTTTGACCTGCCCATCTTATCCACCTTCTTACAAGGGTTATCACGCAAATCGTAAAACCTTTCTGCGTGGTTAAACAGTGCCGTCAGCTGGTTCTGTATCATCCTAAGATACGTTGGTGAATACTCCTGATTCATCAGCATATTCTGCCACTTGATGATATCCACCGCCGTAATCTCATTCATGGGCTTCTCTCCAAAGTTAGGAATTATCTTAGTTTCAATCAGGGTTCGCTTCGTCATGATGGAACGTTCCTTCAGTCTCGTTCCTTTATCATTGAAGTAGACCTCCACGAAGTTAGCTAGCTTCATATTCATATTGCCGCTCTGCATCTCAATGAATTCACGCTCACACTTCTGTGCTTCCTTCTTGGTTGCAAATCCACGCTTCATCTTCGTCTTAATCTCACCCTGCCAATCACGATAGTTACATTTAAAATACCAGGTGCCTCTTTGTTCATCTTTGTAAACCGGCATAATCATTACCTCTCTTTCTCCCTGTGCGGCATACCCGGTTGCCCGGGTACGCCTATTCAGTTATCAAAGTTCATCTATTGTGCTTCGCTAAATCCGTAGCACTTCTTTTCGAAGTAGGCTCTGGGAACAGAACCTGCCTTGGTGAAGTATCCTTCACTCTTAAGTTCCTTATTCCAGCCCCGGATGACTGCGTAAGCGGTTGATTCTGCAATTCCCAGAAGTTCTGCAACTTCCTTAGCAGATAAATAGCGTTTCGTCATACTCCTTCCTCCTTTCCGCTATACTTATGTATGCGACTTGCTCATGACATTCACCTCCTCATTTTGTTATGAGTAACCTTTTCGTTACTGTTTGTGTTTTTGATTATACAGTAACATATTCGTTTCTGTCAATAGGTGGACGAAAAAAATATTTCATTTGCCATACAGTAACATTTATGTTATTGTATTATCAGAAACGATATTGTTACTATTCAATTGGAAGGAGTTACACGATGGCTATTGGTGAACGAATAAAACGAATTAGAAATTTCCGCAAATTAACACAGGCTCAGCTTGGAGAAGCTGTTGGCTTATCCGATGTGCGAATCCGTCAGTACGAAATCGGCAACCGCACCCCAAAGGAAGATATGATACAGGAGCTGGCAAAAGCCTTAAACTGTAATTACCGCTCCATCTACGAGCCTTCCCTCTACGCAGCGGAAGATGTGATGTACGCGCTCTTCGAACTGGATGAGCACTACAACATGCCTCTCTACGAGGTGGCAAATCCTGAGGACCCTACTGAGAAACATATCGCTGTTGGTTTTGATTATTCTTTACTGGATGATTTCCTGAATACTTGGAAAAAGAAAAAAGAGGACTTAGCCTCCGGTAAAATTACCAAAGAAGAGTATTTTGAATGGAAGATTAACTGGCCACACGCTGAAGATTAAAAGATAATACATATAATGTCCGCACCACAGATACACCGGATAATCATTTGTTTTTTTGACGTGTATCACGCGCGTATCACGAGCCCATTTCGAGAGAAATCTCAAAGTGGGCTTTTCTTCATGTTCGACCATCTTTTCTAAACAAAAAGAAGCCGCAACTCCTCATAAAATGAGGAATTGCGGCTTGTATTTAAGTTTCTATGATACTAAATCAAAGATTATTCGATGATTGTAGCAACACGGCCTGAACCTACAGTACGTCCACCTTCACGGATAGCGAAAGTAAGACCCTGTTCCATAGCGATGGGATGGATCAGTTCGATAGTCATTTCTACGTTATCACCAGGCATGCACATTTCTGTACCAGCAGGAAGGTTACATACACCAGTAACGTCAGTTGTTCTGAAGTAGAACTGAGGTCTGTAGTTGTTGAAGAAAGGAGTATGACGTCCACCTTCATCTTTGGTTAAAACGTAAACCTGAGCTGTAAATTTTGTATGACATTTTACAGAACCGGGTTTGGAAAGAACCTGACCTCTTTCGATTTCTGTTCTCTGAACACCACGAAGAAGTGCACCGATGTTATCACCAGCCTGAGCTTCATCAAGGAGCTTACGGAACATTTCGATACCTGTAACAACAGTCTTACGTGTTTCTTCTTTGATACCAACGATTTCAACTTCTTCGTTGATATGAAGTGTACCACGTTCTACTCTACCGGTAGCAACAGTACCACGACCTGTGATGGTGAATACGTCTTCTACAGGCATAAGGAAAGGCTTATCTGTCTGTCTTTCAGGATCAGGAATATATTCGTCAACTGTAGCCATAAGTTCCATGATCTTGTCACCCCATTCACTGTGAGGATCTTCAAGAGCCTTAAGAGCGGAACCCTTTATGATAGGACAATCTGTGAATTCATATTCTTCAAGCTGTTCTGTGATTTCCATTTCTACTAATTCAAGAAGTTCAGGGTCATCAACCATATCACACTTGTTCATGAATACTACGATGTAAGGTACACCTACCTGACGGGAAAGAAGGATGTGTTCTCTTGTCTGAGGCATAGGACCATCAGCAGATGATACAACGAGGATTGCACCGTCCATCTGAGCAGCACCGGTAATCATGTTCTTAACGTAGTCAGCATGTCCAGGACAGTCTACGTGAGCGTAGTGTCTGTTTTCTGTAGAATATTCTACGTGAGCTGTAGAGATTGTAATACCTCTTTCTCTTTCTTCGGGAGCTTTATCGATGTTCTCGAAGTCTGTAGCTTCATTACCAGCAACTCTTTCAGCAAGAACCTTGGTGATTGCTGCTGTTAATGTTGTTTTACCATGGTCAACGTGGCCGATGGTACCGATATTACAATGGGTTTTGGATCTGTCAAATTTAGCTTTAGCCATTTTTTAAGTCCTCCTTAAAATAATATAAAAAATTTTTTGTTACGATAATTAACCAACTATAAATGATTATAGTAAAAAATCTTTGTATTTTCAAGTATTATTTCGCTTTTGCTGCTAATACCTTTTCCTGTACGCTCTTCGGTACGGGTTCATACTTTTCGAAGAACATAGAGTAGTTACCACGTCCCTGTGTTCTGGAACGAAGATCTGTGGAATATCCGAACATTTCGGAAAGGGGAACGTATGCTCTTACGAGCTTACCGCCACCGATATCTTCCATACCTTCGATACGTCCACGACGGGAGTTGATATCACCGATAACGTCACCCATGTATTCTTCGGGCATTGTTACTTCTACCTTCATGATAGGCTCAAGAAGTACGGGACTTGCTTTGTGCATAGCATCCTTAAACGCCATGGAACCTGCGATGTGGAATGCCATTTCTGAAGAGTCGACTTCATGGTAAGAACCATCATATACGGTAGCGTGTACACCAAGTACAGGGAATCCGCCAAGGATACCGCACTTAGCAGCTTCTTCGATACCTTCACCAACTGCAGGGATGTATTCCTTAGGAATAGCACCACCAACAACTGTGGATTCGAACTTGAACAGCTCTTCACCGTTGGCATCCATGGGCTCGAATTTAACTTTACAGTGACCGTACTGACCACGACCACCGGACTGCTTAGCATACTTGGAATCAACTTCAACGGTCTTGGTAAAGGTTTCTTTGTAAGCAACCTGAGGTGCACCTACGTTAGCTTCTACCTTGAATTCACGAAGAAGTCTGTCTACGATAATTTCCAGATGGAGTTCGCCCATACCAGCGATAATGGTCTGGCCTGTTTCCTGATCTGTATGAGCACGGAAGGTAGGATCTTCTTCTGCAAGTTTCGCAAGAGCTTCACCCATCTTACCCTGTCCTGCTTTGGTCTTAGGCTCGATAGCGAGCTCGATAACGGGTTCAGGGAATTCCATGGATTCCAGAATAACAGGATGCTGTTCATCACAGATGGTATCACCGGTTGCTGTAAACTTGAAGCCTACTGCAGCAGCGATGTCACCGGAGTAAACCTTATCCAGTTCTGCTCTCTTGTTAGCGTGCATCTGAAGGATACGTCCAACACGTTCCTTTTTGCCCTTTGTTGCGTTCAGTACGTAAGAACCGGAGTTCATAGTACCGGAATATACTCTGAAGAATGCAAGCTTACCTACGAAGGGGTCAGCCATAATCTTGAATGCCAGAGCTGCGAAAGGTTCATCATCGGAAGAATGTCTTTCGATTTCATTACCGTCTAAGTCGGTACCCTTAATAGCAGGGATATCGAGGGGTGAAGGCATGAATTCGATAACAGCATCCAGAAGTTTCTGAACACCTTTATTTCTGTAAGCTGTACCACAGCAAACAGGAATAGCCTGACATTCACAGGTAGCCTTTCTTAAAACTGCTTTCATTTCTTCGTTAGAAGGTTCTTCACCTTCTAAATACATCATCATTAAATCGTCATCTAATTCGCAGATTTTTTCTACGAGTTCGCCACGATATAATTCAGCTTCATCTGCCATATCTTCAGGGATATCTGTGATAGAAATATCATCACCCTTGTCATCATTGTAGATGTAAGCTTTCATTTCAAATAAGTCAATGATTCCCTTAAATTCGTCTTCCTTACCGATGGGCAGCTGCAGACAGATTGCATTTTTGCCTAATCTTGTACGGATCTGATCAACAGCTCCGTAGAAGTTAGCGCCTAAGATATCCATCTTGTTGATGAATGCCATACGGGGTACGTTGTAGGTATCAGCCTGACGCCATACGTTTTCAGACTGAGGTTCTACACCACCCTTAGCACAAAATACACCAACAGCGCCATCCAGTACACGAAGGGAACGTTCTACTTCTACTGTAAAGTCTACGTGTCCGGGGGTATCAATGATATTGATACGATGCTCTAAAGCACCGGGCTTAGCCTGACAGTTTTCCTGCAATGTCCAATGACATGTAGTAGCAGCGGAAGTAATGGTAATACCTCTTTCCTGTTCCTGTTCCATCCAGTCCATGGTAGCAGTACCTTCATGAGTATCACCGATTTTGTAGTTAACACCGGTATAGTATAAGATACGCTCGGTTGTGGTAGTCTTACCAGCATCGATGTGCGCCATAATACCGATATTACGAGTTCTCTCTAAAGGATATTCTCTTCCAGCCAAGGTTTGTTCCTCCTAATATTAGTCTGGGCAAAGCATTTGGGGCATCACGCCGCTTCCATATAATTAGAAACGGTAATGTGAGAATGCCTTGTTTGCTTCTGCCATTTTGTGCATATCTTCTTTTCTCTTAACAGCTGCACCTGTATTGTTAGCAGCATCAAGAATTTCGTTAGCAAGTCTGTCTTTCATGGTCTTTTCGCCTCTCTTACGAGAAAACATTGTTAACCAACGAAGACCTAAAGCCTGACGTCTTTCAGGTCTAACTTCGATCGGTACCTGATAAGTAGCACCACCGATACGTCTTGCCTTAACTTCCAGAACAGGCATGATGTTGTTCATAGCCTCTTCGAAAACTTCGAGAGCCGGCTTGCCGGATTTCTCTTCTACTGTAGCAAATGCGCCGTATACAATCTTCTGAGCTACACCCTTCTTACCATCTAACATGATGTTGTTGATAAGCTTGGTAACCACTTTGTTATTGTATAAAGGATCTGCTAATACGTCTCTTTTCTGAATATGTCCTTTACGTGGCACGGTTCTTCCCTCCTTAATTAATCAATTAATTCATAGGTACTCACAGTGTGTCGTTCTAATTTCACATTTTGTGTACGTGCGGGTAAGTCTTATTACAAACAAATCCCTGCCAATGGCAGTTTCTATTTATAACAGAATTCCAACACTAAATTAGTTCTGTTTGTGGGTCCTTGTTTGGTTCCAAATGCTAATAATTACTTACCTGCTTTAGGTCTCTTAGCACCATATTTGGAACGGGCCTGTCTTCTGTTTGCAACTCCCGCAGTATCAAGTGTACCTCTGATTACATGGTATCTGGTACCGGGTAAGTCCTTTACTCTACCACCTCTGATAAGAACAACGCTATGTTCCTGTAAGTTGTGGCCTTCACCGGGAATGTAGCTTGTTACTTCGATTCCGTTGGAAAGACGAACTCTGGCAATTTTTCTCAGAGCTGAGTTAGGTTTCTTAGGGGTTGCAGTCTTAACAGCTGTACAAACACCTCTCTTCTGAGGAGCGGAAGTATCGGTTGCTTTCTTGTGAAGGGAGTTCCATCCTTTCTGTAAAGCGGGAGCCGTAGACTTCTTAACTGCTGTCTGACGTCCTTTTCTCACTAACTGGTTAAATGTTGGCATTCTGTTTCACCTCCTGTTTATGAAATGGTTCTGCCTACGCAGAAATTATTTGGTTTTGCGCATAAAAACACCTGTGGGCATTTTCACGCACACTAACTTAGTATAATTGTTACCCTTTTCATTGTCAATATATTTCCCGGCAAAATTTCGGGAAAAATAAAGGTTTTTCACAGCAAAATTACCAAAAAATTCCGTGCACACCATATATAGTATGCACGGAATCATTAGACACTAATCAGCTTTGTTCTTACGAACTTTCATTGCTGCTGCAATTGCTGTTGTCATGGACATGCCAAGGGCAACGTACCAAAGAATTAATTCGATATTGTCGCCTGTGTTAGGTCTTCTTCTCTTACCTAATACTGCGTATTCAGTACCTCTTCTTGCACCAAGTACTGCCTGTGCAGCATCTCCTTCTCTTCTTGCTCCGAGTACTGCAGGACCGTCATCCGGAACGGGACCGTCTGCCATAGGTACCGGATCATCTTCGATGATTACAGGTGTAGGAGCAGGTGTAGGATTGGTAGGTGTAGGATCCTCAGGTGTAGGATCTGCCGGCTTAGGAGTAATCTCCAGTTTGCCGAATACTGTCTTGATTTCGTAGTTGTCTGCTAAGGTTCCCTCTTTCAGGGTATAAGTAAACTTATTCTTTGCAGTTCCAACTTCCGTAATACTTCCTGTCACCTTATAGGTTGCGCCTTCGCCTTCTGCAAAGCCGTCACCGCTTACGCTGATCTTCTTGTTCTTTAATGCTGTTCCGTCGTAAACCTTGCTGCCATCTGCACTGGTAAGGGTTACCTGACGCTTGGTGATTTCAAGGTTACCGTCGGTTACTTCGAATACTACATTGCTGAAGTTCGGGTTAGTGTTTTCGAAACTGGTTGCTGCAAGCCCCTGTGCATAGGTACCTGCGTTGGTTGCGCTTACTTCGTCACTACCTACCAGTATAATATCTTCTACTGTTAAAAGGCTTGCTACATTTCCGGCAGCATTTAAGGTTACAAGTTCAACTTCTTCAGGTACATCTGCAGATGCATTGTTGATGGTGATATCGTAGCCCTTTACGCCATGTGCCTGACCGTCATAAAGAACGGTGTCATTTTTACCTGTAATCTGAACGGTTACAACTACGTCATAAGGGTTAATGATAAGCTGGCCGTTTACGATTTCAAAGGTTACTGTTGCGAAGTTATTGTTGGTGTTAGCAAAATCTTCTGCAGTCAGTTCCATATCGTAGGAACCTGCATCTGTTCCGCTTACGCTGTCGTTTCCGTTGAAAGCGAAGTCATCCACAGTATAAAGCTCGCTACTGATGCTTGTTACTTCATAACCTGTTACGGTATGCTCTTCGCCATCGTACATTACTTCATCGCTGTTTTCCGTAATGGTTACGGTTACGTCGATAGGCTTAATTACCAGCTGGCCGTCTTCGATTTCAAAGGTTACTGTTGCGAAGTTGCCATTGGTGTTTGCAAAGTCTTCTGCAGTCAGTTCCATATCGTAGGAGCCTGCATCTGTTCCGCTTACGCTGTCGTTTCCGCTGAAGGTGAAGTCTTGCTCTGTATAAAGTTTATTGCTTACTTCCACATCATAGCCTGTTACGGTATGCTCTTCGCCGTTGTAATCAACTTCATCACTATGTTCTGTAATTGTTACTGTTACGTCGATAGGCTTAATTACCAGCTGGCCGTCTTCGATTACGAAAGTTACGTTTGCGAAGTTGCTATTGGTGTTACTGAAGTCTTCAGGTTTCAGTTCCATATCATAAGAACCTGCATTTGTTCCGCTTACGCTGTCGTTTCCGTTGAAGGTGAAATCATCCGTTGTATAAAGAGGATCGCTGATTTCTACTTCATAACCTGTTACGGTATGTTCTTCACCGTCATAATTTGCTGTAGCACTATGCTCGGTAATAGTTACGGTTACGTCGATAGGCTTAATTACCATCTGGCCGTCTTCGATTTCAAAGGTTACTGTTGCGAAGTTGCCATTGGTGTTTGCAAAGTCTTCTGCAGTCAGTTCCATATCGTAGGAGCCTGCATCTGTTCCGCTTACGCTGTCGTTTCCGCTGAAGGTGAAATATTCTTCCTTATAAAGGTCACTGCTGATACTTGTTACATCATAACCATTTACGGTATGTTCTTCACCGTCATAAGCTACTGTATCACTGTGTTCTGTAATCGTTACGGTTACATCAATCGGTTTGATGGTAAGCTTGCCGTCAGTCACCATGAAGGTTACCTTACTGAAGTTTGCATTGGTATTTGCAAACTGGTCTTTGCTAAGGCCCATAGGATAAGAGCCTGCATTGATTCCCTTTGCTACTGCGGTTCCGCTGAAGGTGAAGTCATCCGCTGTGTAAAGTTCATTACTGATATTAGTTACTTCATAGTCGGTTACACTCTGTTCGTTTCCGTTATAATCCACGGTTGCAGTCTTACCGGTAATGGTTACCACTACTTCCTTTTCATCTGCGATAATTACTAACCAACCATCGGTTACATCAAAGGTTACGTTGAAGTTATCGTTGTCGTTGGTGAACTGTTTTTCGTTAAGACCCATCTCATAGGTTCCTACCGTAGTTCCTTCTGCCACCGCTTTGCCACTGAATGTGAAGTCACTTTCTGCGTAAAGAGAATTGCTGATTTCTGCTTTGTAGCCTTCTACTTTCTGCAGGCTTCCGTTGTATGTCTTGGTATCTGTGTTACCGGTAATGGTTACGGTTACGTCTAAAGGAGTGATTTCCAGGCTACCGTCCTTTACTACGAACTCTACGTTACTAAAGTTCTTACTGGTGTTGGTGAACTGTTCTTTTGCAAGACCCATAGGATATGTTCCTACATCAGTTCCCTTTGCCACTGCTTCGCCACTGAAGGTGAAGTCGTTTACTGTATAAAGGTCGTTATCAATAGATACTTCGTAACCTCTTACGCTCTGCTCGCCACCGTTATATTCCTTAGAATCTGTACTACCTGTAATGGTTACGGTCACCTTATCTGCAACAGGAGTTACTTCTAAGGTTCCTTCTACTGTTTTAATGTTATAGTTTTCAGCCTTGGTACCTTCCTTTAAGGTGTAAGTAAAGGTATTTGCGCTGCTGCCAACTTCTGTCTGGCTACCGGTTACACTGTAGTCTGCTCCTTCGCCATCAGCAAAGCCGTCGCCTCCTACTGTTACTTTAGAATTGGTAAGTGCACTGCCGTCATATACCTTGCTGCCATCAGCACCTGTAAGAGTTACATTACGCTTGTTAATTACCAATTCACCGTCTTCTACTACGAATTTAACGTTGGTAAAGTTCTTATTGTTGTTTGTAAACTGGCTCTCTGCAAGACCCATTGCGTAGGTACCTGCGTCAGTCTTTGCAACACTTGCGATGCTTGCAGCACCGGTAGTTGTTACATATTCTTCTTTGTAAAGAGCATTATTTGAACTGAAGGTATAGCCTGTTGCTGCATGCTCCTGACCATCATAAGTAGCTGTGGTCTTTGCACCGATAATGGTTACTACCACTTCATCGGTTGCAGGAGTTACGGTTAAGATTCCTTCTACTGTGGTAATTTCATAGTTATCAGCCTTGGTACCTTCCTTCAAGGTATAAGTAAAGGTATTTGCGCTGCTGCCAACTTCTGTCTGTGTTCCGGTTACGGAATAGGTTGCGCCTTCGCCTTCAACAAAGCCTTCTGCGGTTACCATCTTGCTGGTAAGCTCTTTTCCGTCATAAACCTTTTCGGAAGAATCACTTGTCATGGCAACTGCCTTCTTGGTAATTTCAAGACTTCCGTCTGTTACGCTGAAGGTTACTGTGAAGTTGTCATTATTGTTTGTGAACTGGTTCTTTGCAAGACCCATAGCATAGGTATCTACATCAGTTCCTGCTGCTACTGCTTTGCCACTGAAGGTGAAGTCTTTTTCTGTATAAAGCTTATCGCTGATTTCTACTTCGTAGTTTTCTACCTTCTGTTCTGCGCCGTTATATACTTTGCTGTCTTTGTTACCTGTAATGGTTACATCAACTGCAAGAGGTGTGATTTCAAGTTCACCATCTACTACGGTAATGGTTACATCAAAGTTATCGTTCGTATTAGCAAACTGACTTGCTGCAAGACCCATAGGATATTTGTCAACATCAATTCCTGCTGCTACTGCTTCGCCGCTGAAGGTGAAGTCTTCTTCTGTATAAAGCTTATCGCTGATTTCTACTGCGTAGTTTTCCACCTGCTGTTCTGCGCCGTTATATACCTTGCTGTCCTTGTTACCTGTGATAGTTACATTAACAGCTTTCTTAGTAATTTCAAGTTCACCATCGGTCACCACAAAAGTTACATCAAAGTTCGCGTTGTTGTTCTTGAACTGTTCTACTGCAAGACCCATAGGATAAGTATCTACATCAGTTCCCTTTGCCACTGCTTCGCCGCTGAAGGTGAAGTTTGCTTCTGTATAAATGGCACTGTCATCTGATACTGTATAGTCTGCCACCTGCTGTTCTGCGCCATTGTATACCTTGCTAGCCTTGTTGCCGACAACTGTTACGGTTACAGGTGCCTTAGTAATTTCAAGTTTACCATCAGTTACCTCGAAGGTTACTTCGATGTTAGTGTTGTTGTTGGTAAACTGAGACTCTGTAAGTCCCATAGGAGTGGTTCCTACATTGGTTCTCTTTGCAACTGCTTCGCCGCTAAAGGTGAAATCATTTTCTGTATAAACAGGGTCGCTGATGGATACGGTATATCCTTCTACAGACTGTTCTGCGCCGTTATACACTTTGCTGTCCTTGTTACCTGTAATGGTTACGGTTACGGAAGGCTTTGTAATCTCAAGCTCGCCGTCTGTTACACTAAAGGTTACGTTAAAGTTAGTGTTGTTGTTGGTGAACTGTTCTTTTGCAAGACCCATAGGATAGGTTCCTACATTTGTGCCTGCTGCTACTTTAGTTCCGCTGAAGGCGAAGTATGCCTCCTTATAAAGGTCATCGCTGATTTCTACTGCGTAATCTTCTACCTTCTGCTCGCTTCCGTTATATACCTTGCTGTCCTTGTTACCTGTAATAATTACGGTTACTGCAAGAGGGGTGATTTCAAGTTCACCGTCAGTTACCTTAAATTCAACATCAAAGTTGCTGTTGTTGTTGGTAAACTGATTTTCAGCAAGGCCCATAGGATAAGAGCCTACGTCAGTTCCCTTTGCTTCTGCTGTTCCGCTGAAGGTAAAGTCATCTTCTGTATAAAGAGGGTTGCTGATTTTTACTTCGTAGCCTTCTGCCTTCTGCTCTTCACCATTATATACCTTGCTGTCCTTGTTACCTGTAATGGTTACTACTACAGTACCCTTGGTAATCTCAAGGTTTCCATCCTTTACAACGAAGTTAACGGTAAAGTTATCGTTGTCATTTGTAAACTGACCTTCTGCAAGTCCCATAGGATAAGAGCCTACATTGGTTCCCTTTGCTACTGCTTCACCACTGAAGGTAAAGTCATCTTCTGTATAAAGAGGGTTGCTGATTTCTACTTCATAGCCTTCTACCTTCTGTTCGCTTCCGTTGTATGTCTTGCTGTCCGTATTTCCGGTAATGGTTACGGTTACTGCCAATTCAGTAATAATAAGCTGACCATCGGTTACCACAAAGGTTACATCAAAGTTATCGTTGTTGTTTGCAAACTGACCTTCTGCAAGTCCCATAGGATAAGAGCCTACATTGGTTCCCTTTGCTTCTGCTGTTCCGCTGAAGGTAAAGTCATCTTCTGTATAAAGAGGGTTGCTGATTTCTACTTCGTAGTCTTCTACCTTCTGCTCTTCACCATTATATACCTTGCTGTCCTTGTTACCTGTAATAGTTACAGTTACTGCTAATTTGGTAATGGTAAGCTGACCATCGGTTACCACGAAGGTTACATCGAAGTTATCATTGTCATTTGTAAACTGATCATCTGCAAGACCCATAGGATAGGTTCCTACGTTTGTGCCTGCTACTGTATCAGTTCCATTGAAGGTGAAGTCACTTTCTTTGTAAAGTTCATTGCTAATCTCTACAGCGTAGCCTTCTGCCTTCTGTTCTGCACCATTATATACCTTGCTGTCCTTGTTACCTGTAATGGTTACGGTTACTGCTAATTTGGTAATGGTAAGCTGACCGTCAGTCACACTAAAGGTTACATCATAATTGTTATTCTTGTTGGTAAACTGCTCTGCCTTAAGACCCATTGCATAAGTGCCAACATTGGTTCCCTTTGCTACTGCGGTTCCGCCGAAGTCAAAGTCTGCTTTTGTATAAGCAGCATCGCTGCTTTCTACCGTATAACCGCTTACGCTCTGTTCTTCGCCGTTATATGTCAGAGTATCCACAGCACCCTTAATAGTTACGGTTACTGCTTTCTTGGTAATTTCAAGCTGACCATCAGTCACTTTGAAAGTAACATCATAGTTTGCATTTTTATTAGTAAACTGAGACGCTGCAAGACCCATAGGATAGGTTCCTACGTCAGTTCCTGCTGCTGTTGCTGCTCCGTTGAAAGCAAAATCAGTTGTCTTATAAGCAGAATCACTGATGCTTACTACCTCATATCCGGTTACGTTCTGTTCACTTCCGTTATAGGTTTTGGTAGCCTTATTACCCTCGATGGTTACAGTTACCTTAACAGGTGTAATTTTAAGTTCACCATCGGTTACGTTGAAAGTAACATTGGTAAAGTTTGCATTCTTGTTAGTAAACTGAGTTTGAGCAAGACCCATTTTATAGGTGCCCACTTCAGTTCCTGTTGCTACCGCACTGCCGTTGAATTCAAAATCTTTTTCTTTGTAAATAGAATTGCTGATTGCAACATCATAACCGCTTACATTCTGTGCAGAACCGGTATATTCCTTAGTATCATTATGACCGGTAATGGTAACCACTACTTCATCTGTTACAGGAGTCACGGTTAAAGTACCTTCTGTTGTAGAAATATTGTAATTAGCAGCCTTTGTTCCGTTATTTAATGTATAAGAGAACTTATTTGCGCTGCTACCCGCATTCGTCTGGCTACCTGTTACCTCATAAGAAGCACCTTCGTCTGCTGCAAAGCCGTCGCCGCCTACTGTCACTTCATCATTGGTAAGTGCTGTTCCGTCAAATACTTTTTCATCGGTAGCACTTGTCAGGGTAACAGTTCTCTTGCTAATGGTAAGTGTACCATCTACGATTACGAAGTTTACCTTGGTAAAGTTCTTATTGGTATTTACGAAATCGCTTGCCTTTAAGTTCATATTGTATGTACCGGCATCGGTTCCGCTTACGGTTGCATCGCCCTTAAAGGTAAAGTCTGCTTCCGTATAAGAAGGCTCACTGATAGAAGCAGTATATCCGTTAACGGACTTAACTGTGCCATCATATAATTCTTCGCCACTGTTTTCCGTAATGGTTACAGTGATATCTTTTGCGTCAAAATAAAGTTTTAATACTAAACTTCCGTCTGCTGCTACAAGACCGGAAAGAACGTTTCTTGTATCATCTTCGGCAAAGGTATAGCCTGCTAAAGACTTGTCGGATTCTGTAGCGTGAGTAATGCTGTCTGTTACGGCGCTTCTGGTAATTTCATCAATTTTTGCACCGGTTTCAGCATTATATCTTTCAACTACATACTTGGTATTGCTGTCAGCTATCCACTGCGCATAAAGAGTTGTATTTGCATTAATTGTAAAGGTATTACCGCCTGTATATCTGGTTCCGTTTCCGCCGGGCTGTGTATTCCAGCTGTCAAAGGTGTAACCTGTTCTGGTCGGTTTTGCACTGTCTACAGTTGCAGTTGCTCCCACTGCATACTGGCGTCCTACAGGCATATTATAAACAGTTACTTCGCCAGCGTTAGGGTCGTAGGTTAAGTTAACAAGTTCCTTTTTTAACAACACACCATCTACGTGCCAGCTTCCTGCGCCATTACCTTCCTGCTTAATTACATACCAAACAATATAATCTGTTTCAGGATTGTAATCGGGACGTTTTTCCTTAATCTGCTCATCTGTCGGAACAGCGTTTAAGCGTTCATTTACCCCCTGCTGATTCGCATAGAAAGATGCTACTTTAATTGCATTTTCAATTGTAATTTTACTTGAGAAGTCAGATGTATCCTGCGCTTTAGGCTCATAAGGAATGGTAGATTCCTTTCTGATATAAAATTCTGCCGTTTTTCCTGAAGTACTTGCCCAAATAGCATAAAACTGATTATTATTGCTCCACCATGAATTTTCTACAACAACATATTTAGAGCCGGCAGGATAAATAATGTAATTGGCACCATTATCATAATTACCATTAGTGTTTACATTTTTATTCTTTGCCCAACCAACAAACTGATATCCGTTCTTGGTTCCTGTATAAGAAGGCATAGTAATTTCAGTTCCTACTACTGCTCCGATAGATGTAGGCGCTGCAACACTTCCTCCATCTACATCAAAGGAAACTGTAATTTTTTCTTTTACTACAATCTTAATAGTCTGCTCATAAGAACCGGATTTATATTTAACAGTCACGTTACCGGTTTTGTTTGTGGACGCTTTTACCTCTACTGCAGGATGTCCGTTGTAGGTAGTCTTAGTGCCTAAAGTAATAATGTTTCCGTTATTTCCGGTAACACTAAATGTACCGTTTCTATCAGTTGTATCAGCATAAACCTTGATGGTTTCTCCCTGATACATGGTATAACTTGCCATTTCACCGATATTTACGGAGTTTACACCAACAAGTACATACATTGAGAAGGAATCAGTTTTGATGGCACCACCATCTGCACTGTTTAAGTCTGCCACTTTTTCTACATCAGAACCGTCTGCATGGTAAACCGCAAAACTGTTACCATCCAGATTTGCCTGTGAGAAGGAAACGGAAATCGGCACCAGGGGCTGGATTTCGTTACCATTCTTATCAGTAAATGTAATATCAACCGCTTTCACTTCCGCGATTTCCACATTATCTTCAATTGCATCTTCTACTGCATCCAATGCTGCGCTCACGGATACTTCATTCACAGAAACCTTTGTTCCTTCAGGGAATGCTCCTTCGGGCGCAACGATAGAAACCTTCATGCCGGATACATAAAAGCTTCCGAAATCAACTGCAGGATAAGTAATAACCGCTTCTTTTGCTTCAAAGTTTGCTGTATACTCTGCAGTCACTTTTTCTGTAGGGACAAAAAGTTCCTTGGTACTCACTTCCGCACCGTCTTCATTTGTCCAATTTACAAACACATAGCCATCATTGGCAACAGCTACTGCACCCTGAATTTCTTCTTCAGAATCTGCGGACACAAAACTTTCTGTTTCACCGTCAATATAGCCATATGTGTCATTATTTACTTTATAAGAAATGGTTATAGAATCACCTACAATTGCCTCTTCTTCAGGCTCTTCTGTAGGATCTTCTGTAGGTTCTTCTGTTTCTTCGGGAGTTGCTGTTTCTTCGGGAGTTGCACTCTCTTCAGGAGTTGCTGACGCATCTTCTGCAGGTGCTTCTGTTGCTTCTTCAGAAGGCGCAGCTGTAGCATCTTCTGCGGGCGCCTGGGTAGGCTCTTCTGCAGGTGCTTCTGTCGCATCTTCAGTAGGTGCCTGGGTAGGTTCTGCAGCAGGTGTTTCTGTTTCTTCTGCTACAGGTGCCTCTGTGGACTCCTCTACTACAGGTGCCTGGGTTGCCGGAGCCTGGGTGGGCTCTGCCGCAGGTGCCTCTGTAGGCTGCTGATAAACCGTTATTTCAAACGGATTTTCTTTTTCTTCACCTTGTTCAGTTGCAGTTTCTTCAACTGCTTCTTCTGTTGCAACTTCATCAACAACAGACACTTCTGCTGCTGTGGCAATCATGTAATCGCCGGCTAAGGTGCTTGCCGTGATTAATACTGCCATTGCCATTGCTAACCATCTCTTTGTCCTTCTCATTTCTCTCTCCTTCTCTTTCAACCCTATTTGTTTTTTCTTAATTGAAGCAGGGATTTCGCTTCAATTCCATAAGAAAACTTGCGCATCCGCGCAAGTTTAAGCGCGCGAGCGGGTCGCCATGCGACATTTTCCTCTCCGCGAGCTGCGCATCTGTATTTTTTATTTCTCAGGAAATTCCTGTGAAATAAAAAATCGAGTCTCATTTCATTACATACCTGAAGACCAGATATACACTGAAATAAGGCTCGATGTAGCGGGCATTCCTTATTTAACAATATGCTATTAAATTAGGACTATTATCCTATATAGATATTACTCCTTTCTGTCGATAGGTGCAATGCGGCATTATGACAAAAATTAATTATTTTTCCGTTAAATAAATTGTGGATGTTCAACAAAACAGAAAATCCGGCACATGAATTGTGTCGGATTTTCGTATATTTTCGTCGTTTTTTATTTATTCTTCATCAGCAACTTCCACATCTGTCATGACATCTGTCACAACATCATCAGCTGCTTCTGCTAATACAACTTCCTCATCTGCCATTACTTCTTCGTCAGTGATGATTTCTTCTTCCATCTTCACTTCCATCTGGTAATCAGTGCTGAGTCTCGCATTACGGTAACGCTTCATACCGGTACCTGCAGGAATCAGTTTACCAATGATAACGTTTTCCTTAAGACCGATAAGAGGATCTACCTTACCCTTAATTGCTGCTTCTGTCAGAACCTTAGTGGTTTCCTGGAAGGAAGCAGCGGATAAGAAGGAGTTGGTTGCAAGTGCTGCCTTGGTAATACCAAGCATTACCTGCTTACCGTCTGCGGGTTCCTTACCTTCTGCAATTAACTGTTCATTGATATCTTCATATTCAAGAACGTCAACCAATGTACCGGGAAGGAATTCTGTATCGCCGTTGTTTTCGATTCTTACTTTCTTAAGCATCTGACGAACGATAACTTCGATATGCTTATCGCTGATATCTACACCCTGGAGACGATATACTCTCTGAACTTCGCGGAGCATATAATCCTGTACCGCACGGATTCCCTTAATCTTCAGTAAGTCATGAGGATTTACACTACCTTCTGTCAGTTCATCACCGGCTTCAAGTACTGCGCCGTCCATAATCTTAATTCTGGAACCGTAAGGAATGAGGTATGCTTTGCTTTCGCCTGTTTCCTCGTTGGTAATCACGATTTCACGTTTCTTCTTGGTATCCTTAATGGTTGCTACACCGCCAAATTCAGCGATGATTGCAAGTCCCTTAGGCTTTCTTGCTTCAAAAAGTTCCTCAACACGGGGAAGACCCTGTGTGATATCGTCACCCGCAACACCACCGGTATGGAAGGTACGCATGGTAAGCTGTGTACCGGGTTCACCGATAGACTGTGCTGCGATAATACCAACTGCTTCACCAACCTGTACTGCTTCACCGGTAGCCATGTTCGCGCCGTAGCACTTCGCACAGATACCATTACGGGAACGGCAGTTTAAGATGGTACGGATTTTTACTTTCTCAACAGGATTACCGTCTGCATCAACGCCTACGCTAAGAATCTTAGCTGCACGGCTGGGAGTAATCATATGATTTCTCTTAACGATCAGATTGCCGTCCTTGTCATACATATTTTCACAGGTAAATCTACCTGTAATTCTGTCTTTCAAGCTTTCGATGGTTTCTTTACCATCCATGAATGCCTTCACTGTCATGCCGGGAATTTCTTCCGCACCTTCCATACAGTCAACTTCACGGATAATGAGTTCCTGTGATACGTCAACCATACGTCTGGTCAAGTAACCGGAGTCCGCTGTTCTAAGAGCGGTATCGGACAGACCCTTACGAGCACCATGCGCAGACATGAAGTATTCCAGTACGTCAAGACCTTCACGGAAGTTTGACTTGATAGGTAATTCAATGGTTCTACCTGTTGTATCAGCCATCAAACCACGCATACCTGCCAGCTGCTTAATCTGCTGGTTGGAACCACGGGCACCGGAGTCAGCCATCATGTAGATGTTGTTGTACTTATCAAGACCTGCAAGCAGAACTTCTGTCAGCTGCTTATCGGTATCGTTCCAGGTTTCAACTACTGCACGGTATCTTTCTTCTTCGGTGATGAGACCACGTCTGAAGTTCTGTGCAATCTTATCTACGGTTGTCTGTGCTTCATCCAGCATCTGCTGTTTCTGTGCAGGCACGGTCATATCGGAAATGGATACGGTCATAGCAGCTCTTGTAGAGTATTTATAACCGGTTGCTTTGATTAAGTCGAGCACTTCTGCTGTCTTGGATGCACCATGTGTATTAATTACTTTTTCAAGGATCTGCTTTAACTGTTTCTTACCTACATGGAAGTCAACTTCAGGAAGTAAGAACTGTTCCGGATCATTTCTGTCTACATAACCAAGGTCCTGAGGAAGGATTTCATTAAAGAGGAAACGTCCCAATGTGGATTCTACCGTACCGGTAATCGTTTCGCCTTCCGCATTTACTTTGGATACTCTTACTTTAATTCTGGAGTGAAGCGTACAAGCCTTATTTTCATAAGCAAGGATTGCTTCGTTTACGCTCTTGTAAAATTTACCTTCACCGACAGAACCGGGTCTTTCCTGTGTCAGGTAGTAAATACCAAGAACCATATCCTGTGAAGGAACGGCTACGGGACCACCATCGGAAGGCTTCAGCAGGTTGTTGGGTGAAAGAAGTAAGAATCTGCACTCAGCCTGCGCTTCCATGGAAAGGGGAAGGTGTACAGCCATCTGGTCACCGTCGAAGTCGGCGTTGAACGCTGTACAAACAAGGGGATGAAGCTTAATAGCCTTACCTTCTACCAGAATGGGTTCAAACGCCTGAATACCCAGTCTGTGAAGTGTAGGAGCACGGTTAAGCATTACAGGATGTTCTTTGATTACTTCTTCGAGAACGTCCCAAACCTGCGCATCCCATCTTTCTACTAATTTCTTTGCATTCTTAATATTCTGTGAAATGCCTCTTGCCACCAGTTCTTTCATTACGAAAGGCTTGAAAAGCTCGATAGCCATTTCTTTAGGAAGACCACACTGATAAATCTTAAGTTCCGGTCCTACTACGATAACGGAACGTCCGGAGTAGTCTACACGCTTACCAAGGAGATTCTGACGGAAACGTCCGCCCTTACCTTTGAGCATGTCGGATAAAGATTTCAGTGCTCTGTTACCGGGTCCTGTTACCGGTCTTCCGCGTCTGCCGTTGTCAATGAGTGCATCCACTGCTTCCTGAAGCATTCTCTTTTCGTTACGAACGATAATGTCAGGTGCACCTAATTCAAGGAGTCTCTTTAAACGGTTATTTCTATTGATAATTCTTCTGTATAAATCATTTAAGTCTGAGGTTGCAAAACGTCCGCCGTCAAGCTGAACCATAGGTCTTAAATCCGGAGGAATTACCGGGATGGCATCCATAATCATCCATTCAGGCTGATTGCCGGATTCCCTGAAAGCTTCAACTACTTCCAATCTCTTGATAATTCTCGCACGTTTCTGACCGGTAGATTCCTTAAGGCCGGTACGAAGTTCTGCTGTTTCCGCTTCCAAATCGATTGCCTGAAGTAATTCTTTGATTGCTTCAGCACCCATTCCTACGCGGAATGCTTTGCTTCCCCATGTATCCTTAGCGTCCTGGTATTCTTTTTCAGAAAGAACCTGCTTGTATTCTAAGTCTGTCTCGCCTGCATCAAGTACGATGTAGGAAGCAAAGTACAGAACTTTTTCAAGCACTCTGGGGGACAAATCAAGGATTAAGCCCATACGGCTGGGGATTCCTTTAAAATACCAGATATGGGATACGGGAGCTGCAAGCTCAATGTGTCCCATACGTTCTCTACGCACGCTGGACTTGGTAACTTCTACGCCGCAACGGTCACAGACAACGCCTTTATATCTGATTTTCTTATATTTACCACAATGACATTCCCAGTCCTTGCTGGGTCCGAAAATCTTTTCACAGTACAGACCGTCCTTTTCAGGCTTTAAGGTTCTGTAGTTGATGGTCTCAGGCTTTAAAACTTCACCTCTGGACCATTCCAGAATTTTTTCGGGTGATGCTAAACCAATCTTGATGGCATCGAATGTCATCGGCTGATACACTTCCTGTTTTGTTTCTGACATTTTTGGCACTCCTTCCGGATATTTATTCATATCGCAATTTTAAGGTAACTTCGCTGTTATTCATCAAAAGAATCATCATCATAGCTATCGAAATCATCTTCGTAAGCTTCTTCAAAATCATCTTCTGCGCTTACCAGCTCGCCGCTTTCTGCGTCAAATTCCTGCTGCTGATAACCCATGGAGGCTAAAGAACCCTGTTCGTAATCATAGTTCTTGTTTTCGCCTTCCATCTCGTAACGGTAATCACTGTCACTGTAATCGATGGTTTCCATGATTTCAACCTCTGTATTGTCTTCACGAAGTACTTTCACATCAAGACCGATGGACTGTAATTCCTTAAGCAATACCTTGAAGGATTCCGGAATACCGGGTTCAGGAATATTTTCACCCTTGATGATTGCTTCGTATGTCTTCACACGACCAACAACATCGTCGGATTTCACTGTCAGGATTTCCTGCAATGTATAAGATGCACCATAAGCTTCCAGTGCCCAAACTTCCATTTCACCGAAACGCTGTCCACCGAACTGTGCCTTACCACCTAAAGGCTGCTGTGTTACCAGCGCGTAAGGACCTGTGGAACGTGCATGGATCTTGTCGTCTACCAGATGGTGGAGCTTCAAGTAATGCATGTGACCGATGGTTACCGGGCTGTCAAAATATTCACCGGTTCTACCGTCACGGAGTTTTACCTTACCGTCTCTGGAAATCGGAACACCCTTCCAAAGTTCTCTGTGGTCTCTGTTTTCGGATAAATATTCAAGTACTTCAGGAAGTAATTCTTTGCCGTGTTTTGCTTCGAATTCTTCCCAGCTTAAGTTTACATAATCATTCGCCAAATCCAGGGTGTCCATGATATCCACTTCGTTTGCACCGTCAAATACGGGTGTTGCAACGTTAAAGCCAAGAGCCTTAGCTGCAAGGGATAAATGGATTTCAAGTACCTGTCCGATGTTCATACGGGAAGGTACGCCCAGAGGATTAAGTACGATATCAAGAGGACGTCCGTTAGGAAGGTAAGGCATATCTTCTACGGGAAGTACACGGGAAACTACACCCTTGTTACCGTGACGACCAGCCATCTTATCACCTACGGAAATCTTTCTCTTCTGTGCGATATAAATACGTACTGCCTGATTTACGCCGGGTGATAATTCGTCACCGTTTTCTCTGGTAAATACTTTGGCATCTACGATAATACCATATTCGCCGTGAGGCACCTTTAAGGAAGTATCTCTTACTTCTCTTGCCTTTTCACCAAAGATTGCACGAAGGAGTCTTTCTTCTGCGGTTAATTCTGTTTCTCCCTTAGGAGTAACCTTACCTACCAGAATATCTCCGGCACGTACTTCCGCACCGATACGGATGATACCTCTTTCGTCCAAATCCTTCAGTGCATCATCACCAACACCGGGAACGTCCCTTGTGATTTCTTCTGCACCTAATTTGGTATCACGGGCTTCTGCTTCATATTCTTCAATGTGTACGGAAGTATAAACATCTTCCTGTACCAGTCTTTCACTTAAAAGAACAGCATCTTCGTAGTTGTAACCTTCCCAGGTCATGAAACCGATGAGAGGGTTCTTACCAAGAGCAAGTTCACCCATTGCGGTAGAAGGACCATCGGCAATTACCTGTCCTGCTTCCACGTGGTCGCCCTTAAATACGATGGGCTTCTGGTTGTAACAGTTACTCTGGTTACTTCTGGAGAACTTGGTCAAATGATATTCAGCCTTTTCTCCGTCATCATGTGTCATCTTAATTAAATTGGATGAAACATAATCTACGGTACCTGCTTTTCTTGCAACCACACAAACACCGGAGTCAACCGCTGCCTTAGGTTCCATACCGGTACCTACTGCAGGAGCCTCTGTGGTAAGAAGCGGTACTGCCTGACGCTGCATGTTAGATCCCATCAGCGCACGGTTCGCATCGTCATTCTCAAGGAAGGGAATCAGTGCGGTAGCCACGGAGAACACCATCTTAGGTGATACGTCCATGTAATCGAACATAGTCTTAGGATATTCGGAAGTTTCTTCTCTGTAACGACCGGAAACGGTGTTCTTTACAAAGTAGCCGTTTTCATCCAAAAGTTCGTTCGCCTGTGCTACATGATAGTTATCTTCTTCATCAGCTGTCATATAAACAACTGTATCTGTAACCCTGGGGTTAGCCGGGTCAGTTTTGTCAATCTCACGGTAAGGTGCTTCCACGAAACCGTACTCATTAATTCTTGCATAAGAAGCAAGAGAGTTAATCAGACCGATGTTGGGACCTTCAGGTGTTTCGATAGGACACATTCTTCCGTAATGGGAATAATGAACGTCTCGAACCTCGAATCCGGCACGGTCTCTGGACAAACCACCGGGACCGAGAGCGGACAGACGTCTCTTATGAGTAAGTTCACCTAAGGGGTTGTTCTGATCCATAAACTGGGACAACTGGGAGGAACCAAAGAATTCCTTGACTGCTGCCTGAACAGGTTTAATGTTAATCAGTACCTGAGGAGAAATATCATCAGCATCATGTGTAGTCATTCTTTCACGAACCACTCTTTCCAATCTGGAAAGACCGATTCTGTACTGGTTCTGTAAAAGTTCACCAACGGCTCTGATACGTCTGTTTCCAAGGTGGTCGATATCGTCATCATTACCAATACCGTATTCTAAGTGAATATTGTAGTTGATGGATGCAAGGATATCTTCCTTGGTAATATGCTTGGGAACAAGTTCGCAAACATTCTTCTTAATCGCATCAGCAAGCGCTTCGGGATCTTCACCGAACTCTTCGATAATCTGTGCAAGCACAGGGTAGTAAACCTTTTCGGTAATGCCCAGTGCCTTAGCATCGCATTCCACAAAGTTGTTGATATCTACCATCATATTGGAAAGAATCTTTACATTCTTTTCTTCTGTCTGGATAAATACATAAGGAACAGCCGCATTCTGGATAGCATCAGCCAGTTCTGCAGTTACTTTGGTTCCCTTTGTTGCAAGCACTTCACCGGTCAGTGTATCAACAACATCCTCTGCTAAGATGTGATGTCTGATTCTGTTACGCAGTGCAAGTTTCTTGTTGAATTTATATCTACCAACCTTCGCAAGGTCATATCTTCTGGGGTCAAAGAACATGGAATTGATAAGGCTTTCTGCACTTTCCACGCTCAAAGGCTCACCGGGACGGATCTTTTTGTATAACTCTAAGAGACCTCCCTGATAATCTACAGAAACGTCTTTGGAAAAACTTGCTTCAATTTTAGGCTCTTCACCGAACAATTCCCTGATTTCTTCGTTGGTACCAACACCAAGTGCTCTGATCAGGACAGTAATCGGAACCTTTCTTGTTCTATCTACACGAACATAGAAAATATCATTGGAATCCGTTTCATACTCAAGCCATGCACCACGGTTCGGAATTACGGTTGAAGAGAACAGTCTCTTACCAATCTTGTCGTGTCCGATTGCATAATAAATGCCGGGAGAACGGACAAGCTGGCTTACGATTACACGCTCAGCACCGTTAATAACGAATGTACCCGTCTCAGTCATAATGGGAAGATCACCCATGAAGATTTCATGTTCGCTGATTTCTTCCTTCTCTTTATTGTAGAGACGAACCTTAACTTTTAAGGGAGCTGCATAAGTTGCATCTCTTTCCTTACACTTTTCAATAGAATATTTTACGTCATCTTCACACAATTCAAAGTCTACAAACTCCAGACTTAAATGTCCGCTGTAGTCTGCAATTGGAGAGATATCATCAAAAACTTCCTTGAGACCTTCTTCCAAAAACCACTTATAGGAGTCTTTCTGGACTTCTATCAGGTTTGGCATCTCCAAAACTTCTTCCTGTCGTGAATAACTCATACGTAGATTCCTGCCTGCGGCGATAGGACGTATTCTGTTCTTTTCCATTGACATTTCACCCCGTTCTTTATGATTTTGAAGTAATATTACCTGAAAATTCGCATATATTACCACAATATAGCATCCTACATTCTACTACAAAACTTTTTTCCAGTCAACAAATATTTTCAGAATTTGGAAAAAATTTATTTTCGCGCGCGAGCGGTATTGCGCAGCAATTATCTCCCTTTCCGCGAGCTGCGCATAAAAAACCGGCCACGTGCATCGCACATGACCGGCTTTACTTACGTTTTCTTCTAAAGCAAAACTACGTCTTAAATTATTTAAGAGTAATCTTAGCGCCTTCAGCTTCAAGTTTGCCCTTGATATCTTCAGCTTCTTCCTTAGAAACGCCTTCTTTAACCATCTTAGGAGCGTTGTCAACTAAGTCTTTCGCTTCCTTAAGTCCAAGGCCAGTAGCTTCACGAACTACTTTGATAACCTTAACCTTGTTAGGACCTACTTCTGTAAGTTCTACGTCGAATTCAGTCTTTTCTTCTGCTGCAGGGCCTTCTGCTGCTGCTGCAACTACAACTGCACCTGCTGCTGCAGATACGCCGAATTCTTCTTCACATGCTTTAACTAATTCGTTTAATTCTAATACTGTTAACTCTTTGATAGCATCAATAAATTCCTGTGTGGATAACTTTGCCATTTTATTTTCCTCCATTTAAATATTTTTGGTTTCGTTTACTTCCGAATAGTTCGGAATGATGTTTCATTCATTATTCTGCAGGTGTTTCTGCAGGTGCTTCTTCTGCTGCAGGAGCTTCCTCTGCGGGAGCTTCTTCTGCTGCGGGTGCTTCTGCTTCAGCAGGAGCTTCTTCTTTTACAGGTGCGTCACATGCTGCTGCGCCACCTTTTTCTGCCAACTGATCAAGAACACGAGCAAGGTTTGCGATAGGAGCCTGCATACTGCCAAATAACTTGGAAAGTAATTCTTCTCTGGAAGGAACCTTAGCGATTTCAGCGATTCCTGCTGCATCGTAAACATCACCTTCTACTACACCGCCCTTAACTTCAAGCTTGGGAGCAGTCTTAGCGAATTTGCAAAGTTCTCTTGCGGGTGCTGTAGCATCCTCTGTAGAAATTGCAATAGCGCTGGGTCCTTCAAGATAAGGAGCAAGTCCTTCGAAGGCAGTTCCCTTGAACGCGAAGTTCATCATGGTGTTTTTGTAAACCTTGTAAGTGATTCCTGCCTCACGGAGCTGTTTACGGAGAACAGTATCCTGTTCAACGGTAAGTCCACGGTAGTCTACGAGAACTACGGACTGCGCATCTTTGATACTTTCAGCGATTTCAGCTACGATAGGCTGTTTCAATTCAACTTTTGCCACTTTCTTTACCTCCTTTTAGATTTTCTGCCGATAGGAGTTTAATATATGCCCGTGCCATACACAAGCTCTGCGCACGTGCAGGTTGCACTTAAACGCTTTCCTTCCTGCGGGATACGCATCTAAAAAAATATCCTCCCGAAAGACGGAAGGATAGAATGTTTCATCATAAACTCTTCTCCTCGGTAGGCGATACACTTACGCTTCTGCCTAATGGCTTTAGCACCTACTGTCTTCGGCATGGTCAAACGACCTTACTTAACATAGCACACCACAGAGTACATGTCAAGCACAATTTCACTTTTTCTTTACTCTCCATAAATCTTCCCATCCGGTCCGACACCGGCTTCATAGGAAATACTATCCATATAGGAAATAATTCTCGCACGGTCCTCTCCCTGTGCAAGGGTTGTCTTGCAATTTTTCTGGATGGCAGGCACAAATTCAAGATCAAGAATCCCAGTCTCACCAATCGTCACCTTCAAAAGTCCGGTGTCGATTTCCTTGGAATTAAACCAAAAATTGCCCAAACTGTACACCACCGGCGTTTCCCAAAAATATTCTACTCCCTGTAAAATATGGGGATGGGTTCCAACAATCAAATCCGCTCCCGCTGCAGCTATCTTCGGGGCCTGTTCTATCTGGGCCCAGTCCTTCTCCACCTGGTTTTCCGTGCCCCAGTGCACCAGCGCTATTACAAAGTCAGCCTCTTCCTTCGCTGCAGTTACCGCTTCGCAAAATTTATCCGGTTGAAAGCAGCGCATCACACCCGCTTCCGTTTCTGTCGCGCCTTTGGTATCCGGATTGTTCAGCCGCTCGATCTGGGTAGCCGCCACAACCGCCACCTTAAGCCCTTCCACTTCAAAAAACAAAGGCTGCGCCGCCTCCCGCAGATTCCGTCCCGCGCCCACATACGCCACATCATTCTCTTCCAGTACTCTCAGGGTATCCAAGAATCCTTCTTCCCCGAAATCATAGGCATGGTTGTTGCCCAAAGTCACCGCATCAACTCCCATATCATGAAGGTAACTAACCGTACTTTCATCTCCGCGGAAGGTAAAGGTTTTTCCTTCCACCGGTGTCCCTCTGTCGGTATAAGGAAATTCATTATTTACAATCGTCACATCTGCGCCACGCATGATTTCCAAAAGTTCGGGAGAAATGCCCTCTTCTATGGCACCTCCCCTACGGATGAGACTCGCCATCACCGCGTACTCATCATCAAACAAAATGTCCCCCGCAAAGCAAAAAGTAATCTTCCGGGGTTTCTTCGTATCTAAGAAAAATGTCGTCTGCCGCCCTTTTTCCGCTACAGAATCAGTGCCCGCAAAGGTCCCCGAGCCCGGTTTTCCTCCGGCAACATCTTCCTCAGACGCCGGCGCACCTTCCCCATCCTTAAGAGAAGGAATCTGCGCTTTTTCCGGAATCTTTTCTTTCACAATATCCTTGGGAAAAAGAAGTTCCACCGGCTTTATTTCCTGCCCGGCAGAAGCGCTGCCGGCACCGGCAAAGATACCGCCCTCTTTTCCGCCCACGAAAAGAACAGCCCAAATCCCGGCAAGCCCCACAAGCAAAACCAGGGATAAGGTCAGAAAAAATGTGCCTATTTTATTTTTACGTTTTCGTGCATTCCTGTTCATAGTTTTTTCCTTTTCCTCATTTCAGAATAACATAAAAAAACCGCCTCTGCCATAGCAGAAACGGTTTTCATTTTTATTTTTTCCGGTTTGAGATTAGAATTTAGCTGTATTAACCTTAACGCCGGGGCCCATTGTGGAAGTAAGTGTAATACTTCTTAAATACTGACCCTTTAATGCTGAAGGTTTTGCCTTAACGATTGCTTCCATGAGAGCTGTGAAGTTCTCCTGAAGCTTTTCTTCTGTGAAAGAAGCTTTTCCGATAGGACAGTGAATGATATTGGACTTATCAAGTCTGTATTCAATCTTACCAGCCTTAATATCGTTGATAGCTTTGGTTACATCCATGGTAACTGTTCCTGCTTTAGGGTTGGGCATTAAGCCTTTAGGACCAAGTACCTTACCAAGACGACCTACAACACCCATCATATCAGGTGTAGCTACAACAACGTCGAAATCAAGCCATCCTTCGTTCTGAATCTTGGGAATCAGTTCGTCGCCGCCTACATAATCTGCGCCGGCAGCTTCTGCTTCGTTTACTTTATCACCTTTAGCAAATACTAAAACCTTAACAGTCTTACCTGTTCCGTTGGGAAGTACTACTGCACCACGGATCTGCTGTTCAGCATGACGTCCGTCACAACCGGTTCTGATATGAACTTCGATTGTTTCATCAAACTTAGCTACTGCGGTTTTCTTTGCTAAAGCTACTGCTTCTGCAGGTTCATAAGCTACAGAACGGTCTACCTGTTTAGCAACCTCATTATATTTCTTTCCATGTTTCATTATTAAATCCTCCTATGGTTCAAACGACAACTTAGTTGTCTCCCACTCTCTACAAATTTGTTATTAGTCCTCTACCTTAATACCCATACTTCTTGCTGTACCTGCGATCATGCTCATAGCTGCTTCGAGGCTTGCTGCGTTTAAGTCAGGCATCTTCATTTCTGCGATTTCCTGAATCTTTGCTTTAGAAATTGTAGCAACCTTAGTCTTGTTCGGAACTGCGGAACCGGACTTGATGTTACAAGCTTTCTTAAGAAGTACTGCAGCAGGGGGAGTCTTTGTAACAAAACTGAAACTTCTGTCCGCATATACTGTGATAACTACGGGGATGATAACATCGCCCTTATCAGCTGTTCTTGCGTTGAACTGTTTGGTAAATTCAACAATGTTTACACCGTGCTGTCCAAGTGCAGGACCAACCGGGGGAGCTGGTGTTGCTTTACCAGCAGGGATCTGTAACTTAATATATCCTTCTACTTTCTTTGCCATTGTGGCACCTCCTATAATAATGCAATAAATGCATTGTGGTATGGCGCATCCTTCCGATCGTGCTCCCGGCAGTGGTTACTCCCAAGAGTCCGCCGCCGCAACCGGCTCTCTGCTCCCACGGTCCATGAATAAATCATAGACATTTTAAAGTTCCTCTATATTTATAAAGAAGCTTAGCTCCTTATAAATATCATTACATTTTTCTCACTTCTGCAAAACTGATTTCAACAGGTGTTTCTCTGCCGAACAGTTCTACATTAATGGTAGCTGTCTGTTTACCAAAGTCCATACGCTGTACAACGCCAACCGTGTCTTTCCAAACACCGGCAACCACTGCGATGGTATCTCCTTCAGCAAAATCAACAGAAATGTTATCTACCTTGATTCCGAGAGGTTTCATTTCAGCCTCTGTGAGCGGAACCGGTTTGCTTCCGGGACCAACGAATCCTGTAACACCTCTTGTGTTACGAACCACATACCATGTTTCATCATTCATAATCATGTTGATTAACACATAGCCCGGGAACATCTTTTTCTGCACTGTTTTTCTGGTGCCGTTTTTCAGTTCCACAACATCCTGCATAGGAACACGGACTTCCAGAATTTCTTCTTCAAGATGTCTGTTTTCGATGGTTTTCTCAATATTGGCTTTCACCTTATTTTCATATCCCGAGTAGGTATGTACTACATACCAATTTGCTTCTGCCATATTATCTCCCTCACTCTACAGACTTGTCAGGAAATCAACCCCATACTTCATCACGAAATCGATAATCGCGATGATAACACCTACAACAACCGAAATGCAAACAACTGCTATAGACTGCTTGAAAAGTGACTCCTTGTCAGGCCATATAATTTTCTTAAATTCTGCCTTAACGCCCTTGAAAAAGCTGGGTTTTGATGTTTTTTCTTTCTTAGCGGAATCTGCCATAATTAACTCCTTTCAAACATCTAAGCAATTACTTGGTTTCTTTGTGCATGGTATGAGTTTTGCAGAATCTACAATATTTCTTAGTTTCCATCCTGTCGGGATGTGTCTTCTTATCTTTAGTCGTATTGTAGTTACGCTGCTTACATTCTGTACATGCTAATGTAATTCTTGTACGCATATTAATTCCTCCAATCTTTTACCGGATTTTGAGCATAAAAAAAAGACCTAAATCTCATCTCGCTTGTAAACTATAACATATCCTTTTGCGCCAGTCAACTGATTTTTCGCAATTTCTTAGGATTTTATTAGGATTTATGCGGTGTTCCCGCTTCCGGTTTTTCTTTGTTTTTTCAACTGTTTTTGAATTTAATCTTGTATTTTGTTTCCTGAAGTGCTAAAATAAACTTACAAAAGTAGGCTTTTATGCCCTCAACGAGAAACGTTTCCTATATTATATATGTTCCATAAGGATATGGCAACTGATATTTGAAAACGTCTCCCTGTCAAAGGACAGGTAATTCAAGGAAGAAAGGAGGGGCTGGCATGGCTTATAATTCTGCGCTCAATACTGCGTTATCAAATTATTCCACATCTTATATGCCGAAGAACTCTTCGTCGCGCTATGATTCGCACAAGAAGAGCGAGCTTCGCAGTATTTATAATTCCATTGTCAAACTGAATAAAGAATCACCCCTGTATCTTCCTAACAACACGAAGGACATTCATGATTTCGCCATCGGTCTGAAAGAAGGTGCCAGGGCACTTCGTAATACCATTGCGTCTTTGGGCGGTTTGGACGAAGATGAAATGCTGAATAAAAAAGTGGCATACTCCACCATAAACGATATGGTCAGTGCCACCTACATCGGAGAAGCTGCAGACGAATCCTCTGTTACACCTTTCGAATTAGAAGTTGTGACTTTGGCTTCCGGACAGGTTAATACCGGAACCGCTCTCCCTTCCGGAGCGGCCGTTCCCCTTCCTCCGGCATCCTATTCCTTTGACATTACCATTAACGATTTAAGTTACGAATTCCAATATAATATCCACGAAGGAGAAACCAACCGTGAAATCCAGGAACGTCTCTCCAGACTGATTACCAATGCTGAGATCGGACTGAAGGCTGATATCCTTGAGGACGGCGCCGGTAACAGTTCCCTGCGGCTCGCAACCACCTCTACCGGATTAAAGGGAGGACGGGAGATTCTCTTTAGGGTTTCCGACGAAGAATCCAGCAAGCAAAAAGGAAGCGTGGAATATCTGGGACTTTCCAATATCTCACACAAGCCTTCCAACGCGGAATTTTTGTTAAACGGAGAACCCAGATGGGCCTCCTCCAACAACTTTACCATCGACAGGATGTATGAGCTTACCCTGAACCGGGAACGCAAGGCCGAAGGCGAAAGCGCCCAAATCGGTTTGAAGACAGACGTAGAATCCCTCACCGAAAATGTGCAGGAATTAATCAACGGATACAACAACTTTATCACCAGTACCTCAGGATACAGTGAAAGTTTCCCCAAGAGCAACCGGCTGGTTAACGAGATGTACCGCATCTCCCGCACCTACGAGGCTGAATTTTCGCAGATGGGTGTTTCCTTTACCGAAGACGGAACCCTTTCTTTAGATAAAGAAGCACTCCGCCAAAACGCCCTCTCCGACAGCGGTAAAGAATCTCTTTCCGTAGTGCAGAATTTCGCCAATTCCGTTTTAGCCAAGACAGGGGAGATTTCCTTAAATCCCATGCAGTATGTAGACCGTACCGTTGTTGCCTACAAGAACCCGGGACACAACTTCGCAGCCCCCTATGTAGCAAGCACCTACAGCGGTATGATGTTCAGCGATTATTGTTAATAGCAGAGCCAATCCTCTGTTCCAAAATCAAAAAATAAGCCGTAAGGTCAGGAATCAAACTTCCGCCTTACGGCTTTTCTTTTACAATTTTTTCACTTTACTTTGTCCTATACCCCTGTATTCGGGGGCACGTTTCTCGTTTTATACCTGTGCATTCTCTGCCCGTGCAATCTCTGCTTCTGCCATCTCAAGAGCCGCCAATATCACCTTGTCCATATCGTAATATTTGTACCCGCCGAGTCTGCCGCCAAACAAAACATTTTCTTCCTTTTTGGCCAGCTCCCGGTATCTTGCAAACAACGTATCATTTCTCTCATTGTTCACCGGATAATAAGGCTCATCACCGGGCTTCCACTCCAACGGATATTCTCTGGTAATCAGGGTTCCCTCTCCCTGACCGAACTCAAAGTGCTTGTGCTCAATGATTCTGGTGTAAGGTACTTCCCGCTCGGTATAATTCACCACAGCATTTCCCTGATAATTCTCACAGGCCGGCATATCCTCCTGCTCAAAGCGTAAAGAGCGGTATTCCAAGTGACCAAGGCAATAATCAAAATACTCATCAATCATACCGGTATAAAGCACTTTATCAAAGGTAATGTAATCCTTGCCCGCCGCTTCCTTCTTTCGCTGTTTCTCACAAAAGCTGCGGTAGTCTACGGAAAGCTCCACTTCCGTTCCCTCTAACAGTTTTTCTGCAATCTGTGTATAACCGCCAATGGGAATACCCTGGTATCTGTCATTAAAATAATTATTGTCATAAGTAAAACGAAGAGGCAGTCTTTTAATGATAAATGCCGGCAACTCGCTGCAGGCTCTTCCCCACTGTTTTTCGGTATAGCCCTTCACCAGCTTCTCATATACATCTGTTCCGGCAAGGGACAAAGCCTGCTCCTCCAAATTGGAAGGCTGGGTAATCCCGAGGGCACCAATCTGCTCCGCAATCTTTGCTTTGGCCTCGTCCGGTGTCTTCACGCCCCAGAGCTTACTGAAGGTATTCATATTAAAAGGGAGATTATAAACCTCATCCTTATAGATTGCCACCGGGGAATTCACGTAATGATTAAATTCCGCAAACTGATTCACATAGTCCCAAATCCGCTTGTCCGAGGTATGGAAAATATGCGCGCCGTATTCATGGACCTGAATCCCGCGCACATCTTTGGTATAAATATTTCCCGCCACATGACTGCGTTTGTCAATGGCATAACAGGTTTTCCCCTTTTTTCTCATTTCATATGAAAAAACCGAACCATACAGTCCGGTTCCCACAATGAGATAGTCATAATGTTTTTTCACAAAAACAACTCCTACTCTGTGTATTTTTCCAGTTGAATAAAATCTTCCATCATTTCAAGAATTTTCTTGCGGCCGCGTTTATTCATCTGTACATAATACTGCATAACACGATTTTCAAGAATCTTCTCTCCAAGAGATTCGCCTTTTTCCAAGGAAGAAAAATCGACAGGGTTTAAACTAAGTCTGTCGCACATACGGATTACGGTTCCGTATGCCATTCCTTCGATGCCACGGTCAAGCGCAGTCACAAGTGTACTATAGGGAATCTCCATCTCCATAGCAAACTGTCTCACACTCTTGTACTGCTTTAAAATCTCCTGCTTTAAAATTTCTGCTTTGGTCATCTTGCTAACCTCCATCTTAAGTCTGATAATCTAGTAATACCAGAGTAGTTTAACACATTAAGAGGTTATAGTCACTGAAAATTTACGAAAAAACAGGGAAAGCAGTACCAAAGTACTACCCCCCCCCCTAAAATTTGTGTAAACACAAAATATATCGCTATTTGTAACCATTGTACAAAATTCCGAATGTGGGTATAATATAAAAAAAGAAAAGGAGTCAGTCTATGAATATACTTTTTTATGATATGGGAAGTTATACCTATCACGATTTCATCTACTATCTGAAAAAAGCCGGACACAACTGCAAAACCGTCTACTACCACTTCCCCGACAAATTTCACGACGACTTCTTTTGTGACCGTTTTACACAATATTTAAACAATACCCATTACGACCTTGTCATCAGTGTGAATTTCTTCCCGCTGGTAGCCCGGTTATGCAATGAACATCACATCAAATATCTTTCCTGGAGTTACGACAGCCCCCTGGAAGAAAAATTACAGGACTTTTACCATTATGAAACAAACTACATCTTTTTATTTGATCGTCTCGAAGCAGAAGAATATCAAAGAGCCGGATTTAGCAGAGTCTTTCATCTTCCGTTAGCAGTAAATACTGACCGCTTGGATAAACTTGTATTCACACCTGCGCAAATTCAAAAGCACACATCAGACATTTCTTTTGTGGGCCATTTATATGACTCTCCTCTGGAAACACTTCTGTATTGCGCCGACACTTATACAAAAGGATACATAGAAGGAATTCTCCAAGCGCAGCTCCGCATTTACGGCGCCAACTTTTTAAATGAAGTAATCACCGGCGAATTGCTGGACTCCATAAATAGTTCCTTCCAAAAGCTGGGGCAGACAATTCTTTCCCTCAACAAAAGCGGACTTAGTTATGCCATTGCTACCGAAATCACTCACTTGGAGAGAAGTTTTTTACTGGAACAATTCAGTGAATTATACGATACCCATTTCTATAGCTCTGCTCCCTGCCAATTAAGCGGCGTAACTTTTTGCGGCCCCTTAAAATACACCGACGAGATGCCCTGCGTTTTCCGGTACAGCAAGCTCAATCTTAACCCCACCTTGAAAAGCATCCGTTCAGGGATTCCTCTTCGGGCGCTGGATATTATGGGTGCCCGGGGCGTTCTTTTTTCCAATTACCAACCGGAATTGGCCGAATGTTTTGCCGATGGTGAAGACTGTATTATGTACAGCAGTATGGAAGAAGCCGTTGATAAAGCGGACTTTTATCTGAAAAATGATGATATCCGAAAACAAATAGCCGCAAACGGCTACCAAAAGGTAAAAGCACACTTTAATTACCCGCAAATGATTGAGAAAATGTTTCAAATCTCTGAAGCAGAGTAATGCAAATAAAATCCCGGCATACAAGTGCCGGGATTAACTGCTTTATAAATGACATATGTCTATCACTTCTTCTATCACTTTGCAAAGCGCCTCCGCATTTTGCTGCACACAATCCGTTCCGTTTTCCTTTTTCCAGCCCTTCAGTGTCTCTAAGTAAGGTAAATCCGGATATTTCCCTAACAGATAATGATACAGGCTCTCTTCCGTACAGTAAAAGAACATCGCTATACTAAGCGGATTTTCCAGATATTTTTCATTCGGCAGATTCTTTTCCGTAATAATATGAATCTGTTTACACGGCAAAAGATTATATGACAAACCACCTGCAAGCGTACTGCGCTCAAATCCATACAGATCAAACGTCACCATTAAATCTACTGCTTCTCTTTTTACGAATCCCGAAATATCATTTCTTACGGAAGCATTCGGCATCACAATGTTCACATTCTCAATGTTGGCAGAAACAATATCCCTTAACGGCTCCAACTGTTGTATAGCATTATCCGAAGGCGGATTTAATAGTAATATTTTACATTTTTTCCCCATAAGGTATTTTCCCTTTTTTCAATTTATTTACGTCACTTTTCAACCATATCTGATTTCCGCAACAGGCGCGCCGGATTCCCCACCATAATGGACTTTTCTTCAACATGCTTTAAAACCACACTTCCTGATCCAATCAACGAAAAATCTCCGATAATAGTTTTTTCCCTAATAGTCGCATTAGAACCGATGTGGCAAGCTCTACCAACTTCTACGAATGCACCCACAACTGCATTGGTTGCAATATGGGAAAAGCTCTTCACGTGGGTATCATGTCCCACAAAGCTGTTACCCAGGCATACACAGTATTTTTCAATGATACAGTCAGGTCCTATTTGCGCCCCGGGAGCAATAATTACACCAGGCGCTATATCTGAAAATTCAGGATCTACAATCGCCTGCGGATCAATTGCCGAATAAAGCTTTTCTTCCGGAATATTCATTGCCATTACTTTATTAAAAACCATTTCTTCTCTTTGCATACCATGAAAAGCCATAATAAAATAATAGTCTTCTTTCAGATAACGTTCCAAATCATCGGATGTTCCTATTACATCGTATTTTTTCTTTTGACCAATCTGCGAACCAACAGGCAGTACATCATTTAAAAAACCTACCACTTCCGCATCTTGGCGCCGCTTCACAATCCACGCTGCAATTGTACCGATGCCGGCACCGCCTAAAATAATTACTTTTTTCTTATTTTCCATCGATTACCTCCGCTAAATATTCCGTAAATCTGCTTGCACCTTCATAGTTAAAATGTGATATATCAAAATATAAACTACTGTCAGCAGAAAAATCTTCGCATTCTTTCATATCCTCCGCAGGCATTACTTATACCCATTCACACACTCTATCACCCAATCAATCTGTTCCTTCGTCATTCCCGGGTACAACGGAAGACTTACTTCCTGTGCACAAATCCTGCAAGTCACGGGATAAAGATCTGCCCGGTCCGCAAGTTCTGCATAAGCCTGTTGCTGCATAATCGGAATCGGATAGTGTACAAGAGTTGCAACCCCCTTTTCTTTCAGGTAATCCATAAATCCTTCCCTACCTTCAACCAGCACAGGATATATATGAAATACATTTTCCTTTTCGTTCTCACACGCCGGTGGCAAAATGACTTTCGGATTCCTGATTTCATCCGAATATCTTTTTGCAATTTGCCGTCTTTCTTCATTCCACTTTTCCAGATTTTTTAACTTAATCTCCAAAAAAGCTGCCTGCAATTCATCCAATCTGGAATTACACCCCTGATAAACGTGATGATATTTTTGGTAGGAACCATAATTCCCCAATGCCCTGACTTTCTCAGCTACTTCATCATCGTCCGTCACTACAGCACCTGCATCTCCCAGGGCACCAAGATTTTTACCCGGATAAAAACTAAAAGCTGCCGCATCGCCAAAACTTCCCGCCTTACGCCCACAAAGCATCGCTCCATGGGCCTGGGCCGCATCTTCTATCACTTTTAATGAATACTTCTTAGCCAGTTCACATATTTCATCCATCCGTGCAATACGCCCGTACAAATGCACTGCGATAATCGCTTTGGTCTTATCCGTAATATGCGCCTCAATTTGCTGCACATCTACATTATAGGTATTTATATCCGCATCCACAAACACCGGTGTTGCGCCCACGTAAGTTACCGCCAGCGCCGTTGCAATAAAGGTATTTGCCGGAACAATCACTTCGTCTCCTTCTCCGATACCGTACGCCAATAATATGAGACGGAGCGCATCCAATCCGTTTCCCGTTCCCACACAAAGCTTCACACCACAATAGGTTGCAAATGCTTCTTCAAACTTCGCATCTTCTTTTCCATTGATAAACCACCGGCTCTCCATTACCCGATTCGCTGCGGCAGTTAATTCGTCGCGAATTTCATTATGTATCTTTTCCAAATCCAGATATGGCACCAAAACCATTACGCTTCCCCCTTCACCATCTGCAGAAACGCATCATAATCCCTGATATAATCCTCTTCCTTATACACTTCCGACGCAAGTACCATCAGAACTGCATCCGGCGAAAAATCATACATTTCCCGCCACATATTATTAGGAACATACAAACCTTCATAGGGCTTTTCCAAAGATACAATCTTTTTTTCCTTCCCGTTATCCATAAGCACCTTACAGGAACCATGAATACAGATTAAAATCTGTTCCAGACATTTATGCGCATGGAAACCGCGTCGAACCTCCTCTTTGGTATCATACATATAATAAACTCTCTTAATTTCAAAAGGGATATCATTATATTCTTCCAGCGCAACCAGCATCCCCCTGTCATCACCGTGCTGTTGGAATGCATACTTAATTATCTGCATCGCACTTCTCCTTCTCTTAAGTATCCTCTAAACCTTTTTGCTTTCTTCCAATTCTCTCTCAAGTTCCCTGATTCTAAAAACAGGATTCGGGTCAAAAAGCATTGACTTCGCATTTAAATCATAAAAATCCTGCAAGCGGAATTGATAATTTTTCTCCAAAATATCCCTGCATTCTTCATCGTCCAGAATTTCCATAAAACGTCCAACAGAAAAACAATTCTGGTATTCCCACAACAAAAATGCTTTTTCGCACAACACTTCTTTTTCGCTTTTGGCATTGGGATTTTTCAACTCTTCCCTAAATATATGAATGAATTCTTCCGAAGGCATCTTCCAAATATTCGTATCAATTATCCACTGCCTCTCATGGAAATCCCGGATGATGGTCTTAGGAGATACAGAACTTAAATTCTGCCCCTCTTTATTGAACCTCCGATACTTAACCAGTTTATCCTTGAAAATGAAAAAGTTCCCTTCCCGCAAAAAGCGTAACCACAAGTCAAAATCCTGTAACTGTAAAAGTCCGTAATGGTAATAGCCAACCTGCCTTAGTACCTTTCCTCTGATAAAGGCACTGGGTGCACAGAAATAATTACCTCCTGACAATAATTTTTTCAGCCACTTCTCCCGACTGCAATTATTGCTCATAAATCTCTGCGCTAATTCAGGATACTTCTCATTTCTGATTTTACCTTCCTCATCTATGATATCCATCCAGGAAAAGCATGCATGAAACGCCCTGTTTGCCTCCATAAATGCAAACTGTTTCGCGATTTTATCCTCAGTCCAAAGATCATCATGTCCGGTTAATGCAATATACTCACCTGTTGCCATTTGAAGCGCTGTATTAGCTGCATAACACACATTGCAGTTTCTCGGCAAAAACACAGCCTTAATTCTGGCATCCTGATAAGAGGATATTACCTCCCGGCTACCATCCGCCGAACCATCATCAATAATAATTACTTCCAAATTTTCGTAGGTCTGATTCAAAATGGATTCGATTGTTTCAGCAACAAACTTTTCGCCGTTATACACAGGTAAAATAACACTGATAAGCGGCTTGATCTTGTTTCCGAATAAATAATCTTCTACAGCACTGCATTCCTTCATGGAATTGGTCATAATTCTTTGTACCGCACTTAAGGACACTTCTTTCGCATTCACTTTTTCTTTCAGCAGTGTTGCATCCTCATCTATATAACCTTGTGCAATTCTTCTGACAGTAAAAGCAATCCACTTATAATACTCATAAATATCTATCCACGCTCTGCCATCAAAGAATTCACTATGCTGCACACTATTTTCTTTTTCCAGCCAGTAGATCTCCATAACATTATAAAGTTCTCTCAGCTGTGTATCACGTAACTGCTCCGCCCGTAATTCCGGCAGAATATCTGACAACTGTTCATACAAACCGGCATTTAAAATACTTATCATTTTTTCACGTAATGCAACAACTTCCGCTGCTTTTTCATCATTATTTACCGGCTTTACATACTCTATACAAAATACTTCCGGATATTCCCGGGCTACAACTTCCCTATATTTATCATACTGCCCCAATTTAGATGCTCCGCAGTCATGATAACACCACGTTTTTTCCTGCTTTGGTACGACAACCTTATATCCCTTTCTCTTCATCTCAAGGGATTGTGATACATCATAAAAATCCCAACCGGTTAAGATGTCCTCTCTCCATTCCACATCATACTGTGTGGCAATCAAAAGTCCGTCCACCGCATCAACACAGGTATATTTTTCTTCCGTCGTTTCCATACGGATATCAACCGTATTCATACCGTTATAAGCCAAGGCACTTCCTATGTTCCAACTCAGATAACAGTTAGCATTTTCCGGACATTTATCCGCACCAAGCACTCCTAACATACCGATTTCCGAATCACTTTCAAAGATACCAAGGATATCTTCAATAAAGTTTTCATTCAAAATAAAAGTGTCCTGATGAAGATATACTTTATATTTGGCATCACTGGCTTTCATACCGGCGTTGTATCCTTCCGCCATTGACTCTGCTTCCTGAATACACAGAATATCCGTACTATATCCTTCCGGGACAACCAGTTTCTCAATATACCACACACATTCATTATAAAACTGCGCATTGTTTGCACATATGATAAATGCTATTTGTTTTTCGTTCATTGTAATACCTCCCTTATCCCTTCAAAACCGAAAGCATACTCTCTATCCTTTTTTCAAAGGTATGCTCTTCTCTCACAAGTCTGCATCCTGCCTGTGCAACCTTTTTCCGAATCTCTTCATGTTGCAAATAGAACGCCGTCTTATCCTGCAGTTCCTCCATACTTGCGTAAAAATCAAATTCTTCCCCGTCCTTAAAATACTCAAAAAATTCCTGCTGGTAGTTAGTCATCAAAAAGCCGCCACAGCCCATAATATCCATTGCCCGGAGGGGAATTCCCGTCTTAATACTCCGAAGCGTAATATTCAAATTAATACCGGCATTCATAAAAACATAAGGCATTTCATCATAATAATCTACCGGCCCTAAATTCTTCGTATTCCCAATCCTTGCATTTCTGTCATGGGTATAAACATGCACCTTATGTTCTTTCGAAAGCCTCTCTAATATAGCTTGTCTCTCTAACGCCGTTACTCTCCGGTTTAATACATACTCCGCATAAATAAACTCCGGTGTCGTTGCCGTCAATGCATTGGGATTCGTGGGATAAACTTTTTGCATCTCGTCCACAATGTCCGGTGTTAATAATTCCTGAATAAAATTACAGCCATAAACCTGAAGCTGCGCATTGATAATTCCATCCAAGTACCCCTTTACAAAGGGGGCCACTGTATCAAACTTTTTATATAAGTTATGTTTTTCTTCCGTGTAAAGGGAACCAACCAGTGCTACATCACACTGATGTTTCCGGCGCATCAACTCCGTATTTTTAATGGAAGATAAACGCCTCGCACTTACTGCCATTGGAAGATAATAAACCGTACTGATATTTCCCAAATGTAACTCTTCGTATACTGCATAATCGAAGATGAAGATATAATTACACGGATTAATTACAGTATAGGAATAAAGATTGATATAAGGGCTGTCATATACCCAGGCCACATATTTTATTCCTTTTTCCATGCATAATTCTGAAATGTCCGGGAAATAATTAAATGAAAAAATAAAGTCAAATCCGCCCTTATCTAATTCCTTATTTATCTTAGCATGTTGTTCTTCTTTCGGATTTCTCTCATCATATAAAACCCGCACAACGACATGCCCCATTCTCTCGAAGGCCGGTATCATATCTTCATTACACAAGCTGTTCCATTCCAAAAATAATAATTTCATCCTTAATTAACCTTTTAAATACGCTTCATACTCTTTTAGAAATTTTAAGCGGTTATCCTCGTAATTCTCCAGTTTCAGAATATAGCCGTCATCATGTACACACATCGGTTTATCAAGCTGAGGTACCACCACATAATATCCCGCTTTCAAGAACTCCATACTTTGGGAGGTATCATAAAAATCCCAATCCGTAAAAATATCTTCCCGCCAGGGAATATCATACTGTGTTGCCATCAAAAGTCCGTCTATCGCCTGCGCCATGACAATGTCATCTCCTGTGGGCTTTCTGTAAGTACAGCAGTTCTCAATATCCAAATTATACTTACAATACACCGCAAAGGATCTATCCGCATTCCACATAATTCCGTCTTCCGGTAACTTCTCGGTTCCTACCATTCCAATCATTCCGATTTTCGGGTCAATTGTAAAAATATCAATCATTTCCTGCAAAAAATAAATATCTGTTATGAAAACATCCTGATGCATATAGATTTTGTACTTAGCATCTGAAGCCTGCATACCTTCGTTATATCCGGAAGTCATGGACTTCGCCCCTTCAATGGTTATTATATCCACTTCATATCCCTCCGGCACAATAAGCCGGTTCAAATAAAGCAGATTTTCTTCTAAGCATCTTTGATTGTTTACACAAATAATAAAACAAATTTTATTTTCTTTCATCGCGGTTCCACACTCTCTTACATCATCTCAAGCAGATTCATAAAAGCTTCTAAGGTCTTTTCTTTTGCATAAATATAGCGTGCCGCCTGTAAGATACCGAAAATACAGACTCCGCTCAACTGCTCGTTCAGCATAAAGGTTATCAGTTCCTTCCGCTCTTCTAAGGGCAGTTCAAACTCTAAACGCCTAAGACAGAACACGGTCTCACGATACACTTGCAGCAATTTGTTAATGTCCCTGCCTTCAAAAACCGTCCTCATTTCCCCGTCAGCCATTTCCTGCCTCTGGATATTGGTCATAATCTGTAAAATATATATTTCCTGATTTTCCGATGCAAGTTCAATACTTTTTTTCTCTTCCATCAGGCAGCATATTTTCCGGTAGGACTCTATGTCCTGCTGTTCCAACAGTTTTTCAATTATTTGCTTTAGCGTCTCTACTTCTTTTTTCGTTTCCAAAAACTGCTCTCTGCTTTTGATTTTCATAAATTAAATACCCGCTAATTTAAACATTTCCGGCAAGCGCACTTTATAATCAAATTTAGCTTTTACTATTTGTCTGCCGTTTCGAATAATCTTTTCTCTTTCTGTTTCGTGTTGCAAATAAAACGCAATTTTCTCTTCCATCTCTTCAAAATTTTGGAAGGTTGCCAAACTTTCCCCATCCTCAAAGAACCAAAACAGTTCCGGTTGTGCATCCGTCAAAAGGAAACCGCCGGAGGCAATTACATCCAAAATCCGAAGGGGTATCCCCGATCTAATGGAACGGAGCGTGGTATTCAAATTTATTTTGGAATTTTGAAACACCTTGGGCATCTCTGTATAATAATCAACCGTACCGCAATTTGAAATATCGGGATAAAGAGACGTATCAGAACCCGTAAACAATTTAAAACCCTTCCAATTTGAAAGTATTTTCATCATTTCACTCCGTTCCCTAACGGTCACATCTCTGTCAATCAGGTTTTCCACCAACTCCTCATAACGCACTTTACTTTCCTCTGTTCCCGAAAAATTTAAATAGTTCCGGATCCGGTTCATTTCATCTGCAGGAATTTGTGCATTTGAAAAGCGTAATGACGGCAGGTGAAGCTGTGCCTCTACAACTGCGCCAAAATAACCTTTTACATAGTCGGGCAATCCGTCCATGGAAGAGAGCATATTACGTTCCGAATATAATGAACCCACGAAACTGATATCCGCACCAAATCTTCGTATTTCTCCCGACGTACAGTTGCCGGAAACCTTTTCTAATGTTTCAGTATCGACCGCCAAGGGACAATAAAACGCTTTCTCTATCCCCCTGATCTTCAAACCTTCATATTGCTCGTAATCAAAACAAAAGAAATAATTTGTTTCTAAATATGTCGTTTTATCATAAAGTGATAACATCGGCGAATCCTGTGTCCATGCAAAATAAGGAGTACCTGCTTCATGACATGCAAGTGCAAGGATTCTGAAATAGTTATATGAAAAAACCAAATCATATCCCTTCTTCAATTCCTTTTGAACCGCTTCCAAAGAATTGTCCTCATCCAACATAACCGCACTGTTGGACCACTCCTTTACTTCATGTCCTAACAGCTGCAACTGCTTACACAAAAACCGGTTGCCGTATGCCTTCCAATGATATAATAAAATCTTCACTACCTATATCCCCACTGCATCAAAAATCTGCGCCATGCGCACCTGCATACTGTGTTCTTCCAACGTCTTCCTTCTGCCATTCTCCGCTATTTTACAGCGCAGTTCTTCATGCTTTAAATAGAAATCTATTTTGGCAATGGCATCCTCCATAGATTCATAAATCACCATATCTTCTTCATTAACATAGTATTCCGCAAGTTCCTGCTGATAGTTTGATAATAAAAATCCGCCACATCCCATAATATCCAGCGCCCGAAGCGGAATTCCCGATTGGATAATCCGCAAAGAAGGATTTAGGTTAATCTTAGAACAGGCAAACACCTTGGGCATTTCCGTTACATAATCAACACTGCCGCATTTAATTACATTCTGAACCGCTTCACAATCATCATAAGAATAAAACTTAGTAGAATACCGTCTTCCGCAAAGATTCAAAAGAAGGAGTCTTTCTTTTCTGGTAACCTCGCTGGCCATGGCAAAAGAAAGGGCCTCTTTACTGATTTGTAATTTCGTATTCGGATTTTGGCATAAATACTGCTGATTGATATCTTTGATCAATTCTTCGGTTATGCATTCATCAAACAAGTAATAACCATAAATCTGCGACTGCAAATCCATCAGCGACTTCAGATATCCCTTGGTATAATCGTTTAGCGGTCCCATTATCCCTTGTAATTCAGATGCATATAGATTACCGATAAACGTTACTTCCGCTGCATACTTTTGATAATCTGCTTCTGATACTTTAAGTTTACTTAATCTGGTCGCATTCACCCCTAATGGTAAATAATAAACTGTTTCAAATCCGGCTTTTGCATATTGCCAAAATTGAACCTTATCAAAAACAAACACATAATTTACGGGATTACCCAAGGTTTCTTCGATTCGTTCCACATTCAGCGGATTATCATAGCACCAGGCAATATATTTCAAGCCCTGTTCCATACAAACTTCGGATATAACCGGAAAATAATTTACGCTAAGGACAGCGTCAAATTCATTCTTTTTAATATTATTTCTAAACCAGTTTCGGAAACCATCATCCCGGTTCTTACTTTCAAACTTCCACTCAAACACTTGAAAAGTTATTCCGCTTTCACGGCATATCGCATAAATATCGTATTGAAAATAGGAATTCCACTGATAGATTAATAGCTTCATTTACATCCCCCGACACTTATAGAACAAATCACTATTTTTCATGGTTTTTCTACCATTTTCATCATAACATACTTAGAACATTTATGAAATAAAAAAAGTGCCTGTAAGGGCGATTTTCACTCTGAAAAAACGTCAAAAAAAGAGCCGACTAACGTCGGCCCTTTTCGGTAGTTTTGTTAGCAATTTACTGAGCTTACTGTAATAAGGAAAGTACGCCCTGGTTAGCCTGATTAGACTGAGCCAGCATAGCCTGTCCTGCCTGAGCAAGGATGTTGTTATTGGAGTACTTAACCATTTCAGTTGCCATATCAGTATCTCTGATTCTGGATTCAGCAGCTGTTGTATTTTCAACTACGTTGTCCAGGTTGTTGATGGTGTGTTCAAGACGGTTCTGCTGAGCACCGAGATCGGAACGCTGAGTAGAAACTGCCTGAAGCGCCTTTTTGATAGATGTAATAGCATCTTTCGCTGCTGTTTCACCAGTTGTGCCATCGCCTTTTACGTTAACACCTTCAATACTAAGTCCGGCTGCGTTCATCTGCTTTAATGTAACGGAAATCTGGTTTGCCGCTTCAGTTTCAGCACCAACCTGTAAGTTAACAGTCTGATCGCTGTTTAACAGGTTCTTTTCATTGAAAGTAGTGGTTGCTGCAACACGGTTGATTTCTGTCTTAAGCTGCTGAATTTCAGCATCGATGTAATCTCTATCAACTGACTGATTAGAACCGTTAGCTGCTTTAACTGCCAGTTCGTTCATTCTCTGAAGCATATCGTGTACTTCATTTAATGCACCTTCTGCTGTCTGTACCATTGAGATACCATCCTGTGCGTTTGCGGAAGCCTGTGTAAGACCTCTGATCTGACGTCTCATTTTTTCAGAGATGGAAAGACCAGCTGCATCATCTGCTGCACGGTTAATCTTGTAACCGGATGATAACTTTTCAGTTGACTTAGCCTGAGTCTGTGTGTTTACGCCTAACATTCTGTTAGAGTTCATTGCTCTCATGTTGTGTTGTACTACCATTGCCATAATTTTTCCTCCTTGAAATTAACGTCGCATCCGTGCGACTATTTTGGTTTGTTTTGCAACAATTCCTGCCAGTCGTACGTTCTGCCAAGAACGGTTACGAGTTTTAAGTGAAACATTTAAGTTTCTTACTTGTAATATATATCGGATGTTTTTCCGGATACTTTATACCTTTTTGAAACTTTTTTTATTTTTTTGTTTCACCGCTTTATTCAGTTTTTCATTCGTTCTTTGCAAGTAATTGTCTTGCTGTATTTGTAATATATATCGGGCAGTTTTTTCAAAACTTAATACCTTTTTTGAAATTTTTTTATTATTTTTTGTTCTCTTAGTCACACATAAATAACAGGAACCGGTTCTGCTACCGGCTCCTGCCTTAATCATTTCGTTTCTTTATATCATTACTTTTTTTGATCCATAATCTGCGGGGGTACCATACCGGTATTACTCATGCTTTTATAATAATCATAAGCCGCCTTCGATGCCTGGCGTCCCTGCTTGAGCTGTTCCTTTTCTCTTGCAAAATAATATTCAACCAGTTTCTTGTTGCGGGCCTCCTGGGCCTGGATGGAAACGCTCTTTTCCGTCACTTGGGAAATCAACTGCTGCAGACTTTGAATCTGGGATTTATAGGCATCCTTGTTTCCTAAAAGCTGCTCTCTGATCCGTTCATAAAGCATCTCAAAGCCTTCATCCAGCTTCAAAAGTTTCTGAATCAGACCATCCTTCAGACTCATATTCGCGTCCAGCTCGTCTAAGGAAACATCTTCCTTTTTCAGCAGTTTTTCCTGCTCTTTATTGTAGGCAATGATTTCGTCTAACACTGTTAATTTCTTTTGCAGACTTTCTTCCAATATTTTCAGATAGTTTTCAATCATAACTGCCCTTTCTCTTTATTAATCCGCATTACTTCCTTCCAGGTATCCCTGATGGCATGTAAATGTTCATTAATTTCATCCAAGATTTCTTTGTCCTTCTTCATATTGGCTTCCAGCAGTCTTCTCTCAATGTATACGTACATTCTTTCAAAATCCTGTGCCACGGGATATTTCATATCTAACGTTGAACGAAGATATGCAATAATATTCTGAACTTTCACAATATTCGTATGCGCTTTCTGGATATCCTTCTTCTCTACCCCATCGGTGGCCATGTTGCAAAACTTAATCGCTCCGTCATAAAGCATTAATGTCAGTTCCGCAGGGGATGCCGTCAGGACCTTGCTGTTATTATATTGTGCATATGCATTGGGTAGTGCCATCTCATCAGCCTCCTAATAAACTGGTTACTGCATTGGTATTGGACTGCATTTTCGCAAGTGCAGTTTCCATCTTACTGAACTTCGCGTACCATGAATCCTCATAATCAGCCAATTTCTTTTCAAGTTGTTGGATTTTAGACGTATAGTCCGTATAATCTGTCTTCATCTTCTTGTCATCATAGAAGTTTCCGAATGAACGGTAACCATCTCTCGACTTGGAAAGATCGGTCATCTTATCGTATACATTCTGTGATAATTTACTAAAGAACGCAATTACCGTGTCCGGATTGCCGGCTATCATGCTCTTTAATTTATCTGCATTTCCGGAAGTAAATTCATTGTCCGGGTCACCGTCAATGTGAAGGGCATGCTTCTCATTGTCTGCCGCATTGAAATATCCAAGGGTATTGATTCCGAAATCATGTAAATATAATGTCTTTCCGCCAACTTCAATTCCGCCGCCAATGGCTTCCCTGATACCGCTCATTACGTTTGATAAATTTTCATCACGACGAAGCAGGGAATCTTTCACTTTCTTTTCCCACTCTTCGATTTCACTTTCTGACATCGCTTCTTTTTCTTCTTCTGTCAGAGGTTCATATCCCTTGGCAGCATCTGCATTATAAAGCTTGTCCATTTCATTTATCACCGCATTATATTCCTTCAGGAAGTTCTTTACCATATCGTAGATACCGTCGGTATCCTGCTCTGTGGTAACAGTCACAACTTCATCTTCCTTGGTAGTATTTAAAGCGGTAATGGTTAAACCGTTGATTTCAAAGGTATTTTTACTGCTCTTAAAGGTTGCATTATTTAATTCAATTTCTGCATCCTGTCCGTCAATCTTGGTAGCGCCGTTGTTCTTTACGGAAAGTCCCAGAGCCGTAAGGGCACGTCCGCTTCCGCTTAAGGTAAAGTCAGCCGCTTCACCGGATTCCTTGGCACTGACAAACATTCTCTGGTTCTTCTCATCAAAGCTTGCGTTTAAGCCCAGATTCTTCAGTTCTGTCAAAACATCGGAAATAGTAGCATCTGCTGCTACATCAATCACCTTGGTTTCTCCGCCGATGGTCGCAGTAATATTGCCGCCCTTAAATTCAGGATTAATATCCGTCAGTTTAGAAAGTGCCGTCAGTTTCTCTCCGCTGTCGCTTTTAATCTCTGCACCGGTTAAGTATGCAGTCTTAGCAAGATGTTTCACCTTCAATTCCTGTACACCGTTAACAGCATTTTCGCCGGTAAGCACGCTAACCGCACTGTCATTTGAAGTTTTGGTAACCTTTTTACTGTAAGAGGTTGTGAAACGCATATTCGCAAGAAACTTCGTTTGCAGGTTTTTCAATTTTGTATTAAGGTTCTTCCATGCATCCTGTTTCCAGGAAAGCTTGGTCTGTGCTTTCTTCGCGGAATCTACTTTCGTACGTCTGGCTGACACCATTTCCTGTATGATGCTGTCTGTATCAAGACCGGAATACATACCTGTCATTCTAATTGCCATCTTTACACACTCCTATCTCTTCTCGTCCACCATGATGCCTGCCAGTTCCCAAACCTTGGCAATCATATCGAGAGTTTTTTCAGGAGGAAGTTCTTTAATAACTTCCTTGGTATCTTTGTCTACAATCTTAATCGTCACTCTGTTGGTACCTTCGTGGATACCAAATACTGCTGTAGAATGAGCCATGCTCTTATTCATCTGCTCTACAGCCTTTTTGATCTGCTCATTGGTCGCCTGCTGATTCGCAGCATTTCCGGAATTCTCCTGCCCCTGAGCATCTGCTTTTTCAGCGTTAGCCACTTTTGCTGTCGTGGCATCTAATGCAAGATTCTGCTCAGGTGTAGTAACTTCCTTGTTCTCTACAACTGTTTTCTGTACAGGCTTAGCCTGCGGGGTCGTCTGTGCCTGATATGTCATGGCACTGCTAATGGGTTCAACTGCCATTTCAATCACCTCCGTGTGATGTAAATTGTTATTAAGTTACATAAAGTTACTTAGAGTCTATACGTCTTCTACTTATATATCGGATTATGTTTGGAAAAATTTAGAGGGAATTTCAGATTTTTTATTTTTCAGACAACAAAGCGGAAGGAGCATTTCCTTCCACTTTCCTAATTTTCTTCCTAACCAAACAAATTCTTCAGCGCATCCAAACCGTCCACATTCACTGCTTCTTTGTTTGCGTCCTGAATCTGGATATATACCTCTTTACGGTATACGGGAATTTCTTTCGGTGCGCTGATGCCCAGCTTCACCTGCTCGCCCTTAATTTCAAGGACTGTAATCTCGATATTATTATTGATAACGAGTGCTTCGTTTTTCTTTCTGGATAAAGCTAACATCCTACTCACCTGCTTTCTTCATGGCGTTCAAAATATCATAAATAGGATATTTTACGGCATAGCCGTCGCCTTCAACGATAATCTGACACGCTTTCTTTTCTGCTGCGTTAATGACGATGGGGCCCTTTAAGTTTACGGTCATCTTGGTAATGTCACTGGGAACAGTCACGGTCACAAGCACCAATAACTCTTCGGGATTGATTTCACCGATTTTCTTTAAAAGCTCATCATCCACTTCGGGATTATAATCAGGAACTACCAAAAGGGGATCCATAACCGGCATTGCAAATGCAGGCTCCTGCATTGACTGCAGCCAATGAATGGAACCGCTTCCCTTTTCTTCATCATGAATCAGGGCAAAGTCCGTCAAATCGGGAAAGCCGATAATTCCTGAAGGAAACTGAATAATTTTGTCATCATCAATTGTTACTTCACCAAATACTTTTGTTACGATTGTCATAATAAGCTCCTATCTGCGTACCATTACGCGCCTTGTCTTTTAGGGTTACCGTTAAATATAATTCATCAGGGAAGTCTGCATAATCTTTCCTGTCGCCATCAGTGCCGCTTCATAAGTAAGTTCGGTACTGGTCAGCTGGATTGCAACTTCCGATATATCCACATCTTCATTCTCAGACTGAAGAGTCTGGAATGTGGTTTTTTGTTCCATAAGCCGGTTGCTGACAAGTGCAAGACGGCTGCTTCTGGTACCATTATCAGTCACCGCAAGATTCGTTGCATTCAAATGGGACTGCATCTTGGTAATGGTTCCCTCAAAGATATTATGTATGTTTTCTCTCACATAGTCAAATGCTTTATTGGCTGCATCAAGCTGATTTTGCACCAGTTCATAATTCGGGTCTGTTTCCGTCATACCGCTCATGACCGTTTTTAAGTCGGCAACCGTTGCGTTAATCTCTTTGAGTTTTTCCATAGCGGTCTGCAGGTCATCCACATCACGGTCCAAATCATGGGTAAAGGCTTCTCTTGCAGTGGTGTTGACACGGATTTTCTGGTTGTAACCCACGTCATATTCAATCACCTGGGATTCTTCCCTGCCCTGGAGATATTCCTGATTGTAATCCACTACTTTGTCAGTGCCGTCTTCGTTCTTCGTGGTGGCGGTACATGCAAAATAATGTTCCGGGCGAAGGTCGCCGTCTTTCCATGCAGTTTTTTCATAGGTAATACGGATTTCCGTATCGGTTTCCACTGCACCTTCCATCTGCTGATAAATATTATTTCCCCAAAGGATTTCTCCGGTCTCGGGAATATAAATTGCTTCATCCTCACCGGGAATCTGTCCCTGGGTACCAATAGTGGTATTTATGGTATTTCCGCCATAAGTAATGGTGGGGGCAGTATCCTTGGAAGTATCATCATAGGCAAGTCTGATTCTGTGAATTTCGCTTTTGGCTATTTTCTGTTCGGTAAGCTGTGCTTCCCCGTACTGGGCTTCCGTATAATTATTCTTATTCAGACCGTCCAGAGCCGAAGTCTCTACATGGGTAACAGTATCAAAATCACCGATTACCAGCTGCTCGATAATGGAATACTTAGGCTGGGGATTTAAACCTTCCACCTCTTCCGTAAAGGAAAGTGTGGTATCGGTCCTGTAACCGGTAAACACATATCTTCCTGCATAATCCACATTTCCCGTAGAATAAAATTCATCACGGAGGTTGGTAATCTGCTGGGTGATAATCACCAAATCATCCACGGTTAAATCCTTGTTGGCACCCTTGGTTGCCTGCTTCACAATATCCGTAATGACTTCTGCGCCTGTGCCAAGTGCTTTTTCCGTAACGGTAAGCCAGCTTTCCGCGTCAGGTGCATTTTTTTCATAAAACTGTGTCAGTTCCGATACACTGGTACGAAGACGGAGTGCACGGATGGCAATAACCGGATCATCAGAAGGACGTGTGATCTTTTTCTGTGTTGACATTTGTGTACTGAGTTTATCCTGCAGCACTTTATTATTGTTGATATTATACAGGGAATTATTCTGCATAATTTTATTCGTCATTCTCATGCTTCCACTCTCCTTATCTTTTTATACTCCCGTTTCCAAAATCAGTCTGTCATAAATTTCGGTCAGCACCTGAACCATCTTGGAAGCAAGGGTATAAGCATTTTGGTATTTCACAAGGCTTACTGCTTCTTCGTCTTCATCTACGCCGGAAATTGATGTTCTCTGATTGTCTATGGATGTCTGTAACCCCTGATAGGTGGTACAGAAGGTATTTGCATTACTTGCATTTAACGCCACGTCGGAAAGAAGACTTTCAAGTAACTGGCTGGCACTTCCGTTCCGGAAACTGAATTTTTCTTTGCTGTTAATCATTACGATTAATTTCTTAATCTGATTACATTCTTCTACGCCGTTTTCTGCTTTTTCCCGGGTTCCCAGTAAAGAAGCATCCGCAAGAAGCGCATCATTGATGGCAATATTGCCGGCTGTCAGTTCAAAGAGTCCGTTGCCTACGCCTGCCTGTAAATCCTCTGCCGCATACTGGCCTTCGGTTGCTTTATTTCCGGTAAATAAAATACATCCCGGATTTCCTTTGGCATCGTAGCCGCTTGTGAAAATTTCATTTACTTTGTCCACAAAGCCGCGGAGCCAGGCATTCATCTGTTCCATATAGTAAGGAATTCCCTGATATTTAATGGCCGCTTCGGTGCGGATATCTTTTCCTACCAGGTCGTCTGTCACTTCTACGTCATTTTTATCATCATTCATGTAGAAGGTATATTCTGCGGTATCCGGATTAAATTCCCAGGAAGAATAATAAAAGAGGGTGTTTCCGATATTGATTTCACCGCCGCCCCCTGCCAGGGTACATTCCTGCATATTCTTCAGGTAATCATCCGCTACGGAAATGGTAATCTTGGTCCCTGTCCGGGTACTTCCGTCAGGATTGGTAATGGTAGCATTTCTGTCCACTGCGGTAAGTTCACCATGGAAGTTTGCTCCGTTATTACCGTCGCGCATCTCCACAAGTCCTTTTAATTTTCCTTCCATTGCCGCATTGGTCAAGTTAAACTCATTTCCGTTTGACCATACGATTTTGTAAAGGCCGTCTACATCGGTCTGGTTGATTTTTTCATCATTGGCTCTGGCCGTGTAAGAAAGCGTATTATAGTCGCCTGCATCTACCAGGGTCTGTCCGCCGGCAATCTGTACGATATATCTGGTGCCGCCGGTTTCTCTGGTGGGGTCATTGGCATCCGTAATCGGGTACTCCGTAATATCCACATCCACGATTTCGGAAAGTCTGTCCACCAGCACTTCCCTCTGGTCACGAAGGTCATTTGCCCTTGCACCGGAAAGTTCGATGACGTTAATCTGTTTATTCAAGGTTACCATCTGCTCTGCGATGGAATTGATTTCATCTACATTCTGTTTGATTTCCAGGTTGATATCTTTCTGAAGTTCCTGAAGATTACCGTACATATTGTTAAAGTAATCTGTCAGCGCCTTGACAGCGGAAATAAATTCTGCCTTGGTGGTATCATTGCTGGCATTGGATACGATGGACTGTAAGGTATTGGTCATTTTGTTAAATACGGAACGGAATCCTGTGGTACCGTCATCATCAAAATAATCTTCAATGGTACGGCAGTAGTAGGATTTTACTTCATATTCCCCGTACTTGCAGTTATTGTCCCAATATTTTACATCATAAAATTCATCTCTGACACGTTCAATGGCGATGGTATCTACACCGGCGCCGGCACATCCGTAAGTAGAAAAGGTCCGGAGTGCGTTACTTGCCTGCTGGGAGACCATCTGTCTGGAATACCCCACAGTCTGCGCATTGGCGATGTTATTTGCTGTCGTATTCAAGGATGCATTGGAAGCTCTAAGCCCCGATGATGCTATTTGTAATCCAAAAAATTGTGAAGGCATTCACTCACCCCTTTCCCGGTTTCCTACGTTCCGGTCTCTTAGCTTCCCAGTGTCATAATAATGTGCTCTAATAATTCACTGATGACATTGATATATCGGCTGGAAGCATTGTATGCGTTCTGGAACATGATCATATTTCCCAGTTCTTCATCTGAGGAAACTCCTAAGATCTGTTCCCTTGCAGCTGCGGTATTGTCTACCGTCACCTGCTGGTTTTCACTGATTCCCCTCATAACGGAGCCGGTATTGGCTACCTGGGATACCAGATTATTATAGTAATTTACAAAGTTGGTTTTGGTTTTTACCTTGGGATTCAAGGTATGTTCTTCGGCTGTAAAAAGCTCTTTCAGCTTATCAGCTGTTTCCTGGTCAACCTTGCCGTCCGGTCTGATAAAACCAAGAAGGGAAGGTGCCTGCTTTAATTCGCCGTTAATAATGATATTGTTAATGGTGAAGTATGGATCACCGTTTTGGTCTGTTTCATTGGTAATGGTATTAAAAATCTGATAAATATTACCGTTACCGTCTCTTAAATACGTACTCGCCGGGTCTTCTGCGGTTGCTTTCTCTGCAGATTCGGTAAGTACACCGTTGATGGCATTCACTACCTTGTGTACCAGCTGGTCAAGTTCCGCCTGCACATTCATCATTACGGACTGTACGATATCCCTTTCATAAGTTGCTTCATCCGCAAGATCCTCATAGGTTGCCCTGTGGTCACCTCTGGCAAACATAATCGCCTTCAGTGCGCCGATATCGGTATTGGTATCGGTGGAAATTACCTGTTGCATATTAAACACGGCACCGCCTGCGATATCAACCACTTCATTACCGTTTGCATCAATTTCGGTTTTCGCCAAAGCCTTCCAGTAAGGAGTATAAAAACCGGTAAGATCGTCTGTATGTAATAAGATTTCGTTAATGGTATCATCCTTTACGAAATCATTTCCTTCAAACTTTACATTTACATAACCGTCAACCGTCTCGGAAACTGTAATGTGTCCCATGGCTGCCAGTTCATCTAAAAGCTGATTCCTCTGGTCACGAAGGTCATTTGCCTTCTCCACCTGGCCGGATTCAATCTTCGTAATCTCTTCATTCAAAAAGCAAATCTGTCTTCCGTATTCATTGATGGTATCAACCTGCTGTTTCACCTTGTAATTTAAATTGTCCTGATATTCACAAAGTCCTTTATAAACAGCTTCCGCACGCTCAATAAATTCATAACAACGCTGTACCAAAACACCCTGATTTACGGAATTGGAAGGGTCTTTGGTCAGTTCCTGCACGGAGCTCCACAAATTATGGATGCTTTCGGAAAAAGTTTCTCCCTGCAACTCCTGAAAAAGGTCTTCTACCTCTTCCACTGCTGCCATGGAAGCATCATAAAATGCGCTTCTGCCCGCTTCACGTCTATAGGTTCTATCCAGGAAATAATCTCTGATTTGCTTGACATTAGAGTAATTGACACCAAGACCGGTCTGCATATAGGCATTGGCAGCCGCGGTCTTAGAGATGGTATTATAATAACGGGTACCCTGCTGCACTTGCTGCCTGGTGTACCCGGTAGTATCAATATTAGACATATTATGCGCTGTGGTATTCAGCGCGTTTTGACTTGTTTGTAAACCGGATGTACCGACATATAAACCGCCCATCAAACTCATCGTGTCACCTCATATAATTTCAAGGATACTTCACATTCCTCTCAAAGAGGAAGGCATTATCTACTGTTTGGCATCAAAACCGCCTACATTTAAGCCAATCTGGGCACCTGTATTATAGGCACCTTTGTTGTAGTTGGCTGTTTCCGGTCCGGTTTTCATGGCCTGAAGCATGTTCATGTCAAACTCTACCATTTCAAGGGCATTCTGAATTAAAACCCTGTTCTGTCCGTTCACTCTGGAAACTTCGTGAACCACACTGCTAAGTTCGTCATGCACTTTAGCCAGTTCCTGCTGCTCCTTGGGTCTGCTTGCCAGCATGGCAATCAAATCCGCAAGCTTAAGTGTCTTAACATCCTTGTTAATTACATTAGCGATATCAGCAAATACTTCCTGTCTCTTTCCGTCCAGGTGGTTGATTCTGCTGACAACGATTTGTTCTTCATCCGTGATTTTGGCTAACTTTTCAAGATCACCGGATACGATTACCGGTGTCTTCTCCATAGATAATCCCAGCAAGCTTCTGTATTCCCTGCTTTCTTCTTCTAAAACTTCTATCAGGTTTTCCATTAAACTTGCCACGGGATTACCTCATTCCTTCATATTTTTCTAATAATTTGTCCGCGAAACTTTCCGCACTCACCTCATAAGTACCGGCCTGAATACTTGCTTTGATAGGTGCCGTAATATCTTCCCTGATATCACTGCTACTCTTCACAGCCGCTTTCGCCGTCTGGATATCCTTACCGATACTGGAAATCTGAAGCCTGTCAGAAAAGCCTACGTTACTTTTGCTCTCAGTCTTCGCTACCTTTTTCGGTTTGTAAAGCTGCTGCACTTGTGTATAAGCTTCTATACGCATATGGTCTCCTCCTTCCATGGATTTATCGCTGTTACTATAAGTATCGGACATTTTTCCAAAGACTTTATAGTAATTTGTTAATTTTTTATTTTTAAAAAGAGAGGTATTTACCTGCCTTCCATGGTCTGCTTTACGATGCTCTCCATGATTTCTCCCGTAAGAGCCCCTTCCACATAGCCATATACGTTTCCTTCTTTATCAATCATAAAGGTGGTCGGGAATGCCCTGATTCCGTAGTCAAAGAAGCTTTGGGATGTCTCATCCATCACCACCGGAAAGGTATACCCGTTCTCCTCCAAAAAGCCGCTGATATGGGCAATGTCCCCTTCCTGACCGCTGCCGGGCGCCGCAATACCAAGCACGATAAGGTCCCCTTCATTATTACCGTACCGTTCATACAATGCCTGGATTTCCGGCATTTCTCCCCTACAGGGCGGACACCAGGTTGCCCAGAAATTCAAGAAAACCGTTTTGCCCTTATAGGCGGATAACGTGTGCTCCTTGCCATACTGGTCCTTTAAGGTAAAATCAATTGCCGGAACGGCAGGTCTTTCACTATCTTCTGAAGCAGCCGCTTCGCCGGCAGGCTCTTTTTGCGCCTGTGCATCGCTTTCCAAACTGCCACCGTCCTCTTCCGGCTGCATATCCTCTTCCTGCTGTGTATTCTCTTCCGGCTGCACATCCTCTTTCTGCTGCGTATCCCCTTCCGGCTCTTCTGTCAAAATCGCATCCCCCGCATCTGCCAGGTAATCCGTCACACCGTTCATCAGACCCGTCAGTGTCATAATACCCATCAAAATAAGAAGTACTGCACCAAGTTTCACCGTGTAGGAAACCACATTCCGATACTTCCGAAAGGCCTCTAATATTTTCGCCGTAAACAGCCCCACTGCCAGAAAAGGAAGCACAAATCCCAAGGTATAAATACCAATCAGCACAAGTCCCTTTCCCAAATTTCCTGCAGAACCTGCCATCAAAAGGACACTGCTCAGCACCGGTCCCACACAGGGAGTCCATGCAAAGCTGAAGGTAAATCCAAGCACCAGCGCGGGGATCGGTCCCATTCCGTATTTTTCCAAAAAGAAGGGCAGTCGTTTTTCCTGTCCCAGCACCTTGGAGGTTCCAAAAATCCCCAACTGGTACAATCCAAACAAAATCATGATAATACCGCTGACTCTGGCAAACCAAATCCGGTTATCACCCAAAAATGTACCAAACGCCGTAGCTCCCAGTCCAAGCAAAAAGAATGCAAAACTGATTCCCACAACGAAAAACAGGGTATGCACCAATATTTTCTTTTTTGGATAAACAATTTCCCCGTTTTCATCCACTTCCGGTGCACCGCCGGATAAGTATCCCACATACAGCGGCACAAGCGGCAAAATACATGGCGAGAAAAAACTGATTATCCCTTGCATAAATACAGTAAAAGCCGGTACCCCGGTTTCAATCACAAATCCCATACTGCTAAATCCTTTCCGCAACAGTTCCCGTTCTACGGACTGGCGACATTTCCCGTTCCGCGAGCTGCCTCCAAATAAGTTGCGCACCAGCGCAACGCCTGCGCGCGAGCGGGTCGCCCATGCGACATTTCCCTTTCCGCGAGCTGCGCATAAAAAAGCCGAAGCATAATCGTCATCCAATTATACTTCGGCTCATTTGTTCAAATCATTATATTATTTCAATATAAATTCTTTTACATCCCAAATTTTACATGTAAACTAACGCAAACTTCAGAACAAACAGAAGTGCAATTACAGTAACCACAAGATCTTTCTTGCTGTATTTCTTTGTGCAAAGAGCGATTAATACATAAGAAATTGCGCCGATACCGATACCGTTTGAAATAGAGTAGGTAAGAGGCATCATAACAAGTGTTAAGAATGCGGGAACTGCAGATAACATATCTTCCATATCAACGTTTGCAAAGTTCTTCAGCATCAGTACACCTACGAAGATCAGTGCGGGAGCTGTAGCACAACCGGGAACGATACTTGCAACAGGGCTAAGGAACAGACAGATTGCAAAACAGATAGATACTACTATACCTGTAAGACCTGTTCTACCACCTTCAGCAACACCGGAAGCGGATTCTACGAAAGTAGTAACTGTACTGGTACCGAAAACAGCACCTGCAACTGTACCAACAGAGTCAGCTGTCATAGCCTTATCAACGTTTAAGGGGTCACCGTTTTCATCCAGCATACCTGCCTGGGAACTTGCACCGTAAAGTGTACCAACAGTATCAAACATATCTACCAGACAGAAGGTAATGATTAACATAATTGCATTAAATACGCTACCGATATGTGCGCCTGTAAATGCCTTACCCCATGCAGCGCCGTCAAAGAGACTGGTAATACCAACAGAACCAAAGTCTCTGAATGCCTGTCCGATTGCGGAAAGGTCAAAGCTGGGAGCCTGGGCTGTGAAAATATAGTAAAGCACTGTAGAAGCAGCGATACCGATGATAATGTTACCTTTTACGTTTAATTTGTTCAGGATTGCAATGATAATAAAGCCGATGAATGCAACAAGTGCGGGAGCAACCTGGGTTACCCAGTCACCATCTTTAATATTAACAAACTGAACTAATGTATACTGGTTTGCCTGAATTAAGCCTGCATTCTGCATACCAAGGAAAGCAATGAATAAACCGATACCGGCAGGGATAGCTTTCTTTAAGCAGCCCGGCATAGCCTTTGCAATATACTCTCTAAGTCCCGTAACACTTAAAACGAGGAAAATAATACCGGATAAAAAGATAATAATTACACCGGAATGATATCCTGTAAGCACATCTTCACCTGCAAAGAATGCACCTGATACAAAGCATGTACAGAAGAATGCATTCAGACCCATACCACAAGCAAGGGCAAAAGGTAATTTCGCATAAAGCGCCATCATAAGTGTACCAACAATCGCACCTAAAATGGATGCAATATAAACTGCGTTCCAAATCTGTCCCAATACGGAACCGTCTGCACCAAGTCCTGCAAGCCATCCGTTTGCACCTTCTGCAGCTACCTGATTGGGGTTAACAAATACGATATAAGCCATCGCAAAGAATGTGGTAAGACCTGCCAACACTTCTGTTCTGACAGTCGTATTGTTTTCTTTTAATTTAAAAAACTTTTCAAACATTTCTCAATTTCTCCTTTTCTTATTTTCCTTCATATATGATGACTGATTCCACATCATAACCCTGAAGCTTCGCACGGCCGTTTAATCCGGCCAGTTCCATTAAAAAGATCATTTTCACTACTTCGCCGCCTAACTGCTCAATCATCTTGGCAGCAGCTTCAATGGTGCCGCCTGTGGCAATCAGGTCGTCCACCAGAACAGCCTTCTGACCGGGCAAAATCGCATCCTTATGCATTTCCACTTCCGCACTGCCGTATTCCAAATCATACTTTACGGAAATGGTCTCACAGGGGAGCTTTCCTTTCTTTCGTACCGGTACAAAAGGTTTGCCGAGTGCATAAGCAATCGGAACCCCAAAGATAAATCCGCGTGATTCTGTTCCCACAACCACATCGAAGTCTACCCCATCCAGTAATTTCAGCATGGAATCAATGGCAAGTTTCAGTCCATCCGCATCCTGCAAAACACTGGTCACATCCCGGAAGATAATCCCCTTCTCCGGAAAATCCGGAATGTTTCTTACATACTCTTCGAGCTTCTTCACTCCCTAACCCCCTTCCTCGCTATTTCTTATGCAGCTGTCCTTACGCAAGAATTGTAAAAACAACATACTAATTATAACACGATAATTTTGATTTTAGTAGTCCCAGTTTTTATTTCTTCTCCAGGAAATATATCTCAAAATACAGAATAATGCACTGATTGCCCAAACGATACCGGTGGACCACCAGATTCCTTTGACGCCAAAGAACGGAATCATGGTAAGCGCCACGGGAATCGTGATTCTGCCGATTACTTCCACCACGCCGTTAATCAGGGCAAACATGGCATCGCCCACACCGTTTAATACACCTCTGGTCATATAAATGGTTCCCAGGAATAAATAAAACAAACTGGTAATCCGCATACAATCCGCGCCATGGGCAATTACCTGCGCATCATCCACAAACAGTCCCACAATGGCGCCGCCGAAAAACTGCATCACGGGAAGCATCGCCAGGGAAAAAACAGTCATCATCATCATACTCTTATGAAAGCCCAGTTTGATTCTCTTAAGCTTATTGGCACCTAAGTTCTGTCCGGAATAGGTAGCAAGTGCCGCACTCAGCGTCTGGTAGGGCTGGTGCAGAAGCTGTTCCACTCGGCTGGTAGCCGTAAACGCCGCCATAACCGCCGGTCCGAAGCCGTTTACCACTCTCTGAAGCGCCATACAGGAAATGGCAATCAGGGAAAACTGAAGAGACAACGGTACACCCAGTCTGACCGAACCCCATATGGTATGTTTATCCGGATAAAAATGCTTTTTCTCCATCTTAAAATATTCATTGGTCTTAACCGCAAACAAAAGGCATCCCAGCCCTGCAATCAGCTGGGCAATCATAGTCGCCAGCGCCGCACCGAAAATCCCCATATTGAGACCGCATACAAACCACAAATCCAATACCACATTTAAAATACAGGAAAAAATCAGGAAATACAGCGGCGTTTTGGAATCACCCAAGGCTCTTAACATAGAGGAGGAATGATTATAAATCGCTACCAAGGGCAATCCCAAACACTGCATACGCATATAAATAACTGCGTCCCCCATTATTTCGTCCGGTGTGGCCATAAAGGAAAGCACACCTTCCGTTACCAAAAAGGCAATACAGCCCATGAGAACAGAGCCAAGCATCAGTATGTAACCGGAACTGACAATGGCTTTTTTCACTTCATCTTTATTGCCGGCACCGAACTGCTGGGCCGTGATAATACCGCCGCCGCTTCCGATACCGTTACAAAGCGCAAAAAACAAAAAAGAAACCGAATTCGTTGCCCCTACCGCGGCAAGGGCATTGGCACCCACGTATCTTCCCACGATTACGGAGTCTACCAGATTGTACATTTGCTGGAATACATTTCCAATGAGCATGGGTACTGCAAATATCAATAATAACCAGACCGGATTTCCTTCTGTCATATTCAGCGTTTTTGATTTCATATCGTTATCCTTCCACCCTTCATAAAGTTGTTTTCAACTTAACCGATTCAACAAAAAGAATACCCCATTGACAATTTCCGCACAATGAACAATACTAATAGAAAATTGATTTATTCTCAGATTAACTGTTTTACCTACAATCACAAACAACAGCTCTGAAAGGAGTTTAACATGACCAAAATTGATTCTGTCGGCTACGATGCCGTCCATCCCGATAATTTCCGTTATGATATCCCGGAGGGGTTTCATAATTACATTCTCGTAGTAACCACTACGCCTGCCTATTTCTGGATTCAGGGAACCATCACGGAATACCCGGCCCACACGGCCATCCTTTATCCACCGGGACAAAAAATATGGTACGGTGCCTCACGGGAGCTTTACAGCAACCATTGGATCCGCTTTTCCTCAGATGAACCCTTTGTACTGAACTTTCCTCAGCAGGGTATACCGTTTGCCGTATCAGACCCGGAATATTGCCACAGACTGTTCCAGCTGCTTACCTGGGAAAACCAGGAGCTTGTTATCAGTTCCCTTTTACGGATTTTGTTTGATAAATTGCATGATGACCTTTCCAAAGAACAAAAGGGCAACCACGACCATGAGCTTTTGTCCCTGCGGCGCCGGATTTCCACAAGTCCCGAGCATTCCTGGAACGTTTCCGAAATGGCGGATGAACTGCATATCAGTGCCGGACATCTGCAATTTTTGTACAAAGAGAAATTCCAGATTTCCTGCATGGATGACGTGATTAACTTCCGGCTGCAAAAGTCCAAGGACCTTTTGACTTATACGACGCAAAGTGTTGCCCGGATTGCCGAGCAGTGCGGCTACAACAATACAGAGCATTTCTGCCGCCAGTTCCGCAAAAATGTAGGCATAAGCCCCGGTCAATACCGGAAGGAATCCTAAGTTGCACCTCAAATGCAAACCGGCTCTGAAACTCAAACAGTTCTTACATGCAAACAGCCCGTGGATACCACGGGCTGCTTTTTCGGATGTTCACTTATTTAATTACATTTATTGCAAAGTTCTTCCCATCTGCGGTCAACTTCCTTCTGGAACTGCTCGATTAATTCTTCATTTCCGGGTTTGAACAGATGCGCAAAACGCTTCTGGGGACGAAGGAACTCTTCAATGGGCTTTTTCTTTCTGGGTTCATAGGTCAGCTTCCACTTTCCTTCCACCACTTCAAACATGGGCCAGTAGCAGGTGTCCGTTGCCAGCTTACAAATCTTCATCAAATCACTGGCATCGTATCCCCAGCCTCTGGGACAGGGTGACAATACATTAAGGAATGCCGCACCGGGTGTGTAAATGGCCTTTTCCGCCTTCTCATGGATGTCCCTGAAGTTGGCATTAAACGTAGTCTGGGCCACATAAGGAATATGATGCTCTGCCATGATAGCCGCCAGGTCCTTACGGATTTGGATTTTACCGGCAGAAACCTTTCCCGCAGGGGTTGTTGTGGTGTCTGCAAACTGCGGGGTTGCGGAAGAACGCTGGGTTCCCGTATTCATGTACGCACCATTGTCATAGCAAACATAAACCATGTCATGTCCGCGTTCCATAGCACCGGATAAAGACTGCAGACCGATGTCATAGGTACCGCCGTCACCGCCAAAGGTGATAAACTTGTAATTATCCGTGATTTTTCCTTTTTTCTTCAGGACTCTGTATGCGGTTTCCACGCCGGATAAGGTTGCGCCCGCATTTTCAAAGGCATTGTGGATATAGCTGTCTTCATAAGCAGTATAAGGATACATAAAAGTAGATACTTCCAGACATCCCGTAGCATTGCCGATTACCGCTTTATCCTCTTCATGTAATGCGCGGAGCACCGCACGCACTGTTACGGTACCGCCACAGCCCGCGCACATTCTATGTCCCGGAGCCAGACGCTCCGGTTTACTCATAATCTCTTTAAACTGATATTCTTTTTCCATCTATAAAATCCTCCGCCTCTATTTCTCACGAAGTCCGATATAATCGTACATACCTTTTACTTCATGGGTCTTAGCCATTTCCTCCAGATTGTCATAAACCTGCTCAAAATCTTCTACCGTAATATCTCTTCCGCCAAGTCCGTAGAAATAACAAACCACTTCCGTATCAGCTTTGGCCTGATACATCGCTGCTCTTACTTCCGCGCCTAAGGGGCCGCTTGTAGCAGAAAACATCTCGCTGCGGTCCATAACAGCCACCGCTTTCATGTTCTTAAGCACTGCTGCCAGCTCTTCCTCCGGGAAAGGACGGAACACCCTGATTTTCACAAGACCCACTTTTTTACCGGTTGTTTCCCTGATCTTATCAACGGCTGCTTTACAGGTTCCTGCGGCGGAGCCGATAATCACGATGGCATATTCCGCATCCTCCATACGGTATTCTTCAAAAAATCCGTATTTTCTGCCGGTCATTTTTTCAAACTTTTCTGCCATTTCCAGAATTACCTTTTTCGCATTCTGCATGGCTTCTCTCTGGGCTTTCTTGGTCTCCATATAATAGTTGGAAACCGCATAAGGACCAACCGCCATGGGCTCCTTGCTGTTTAAAAGAAAATGCTCCGGCTCATATTCGCCGACAAATTCCTTGGCCTTGTCATCCTCTACTAAAAGAATGTTCTCCACGCCGTGGCTGGTAATAAAACCGTCCTGACAAATCATCACCGGCAGATGCACATCCTTATGCTCTGCAATGGGAAATGCCTGCAGGAAATTATCGTACACTTCCTGATTGGATTCTGCATAAATCTGAATCCAGCCCGCATCTCTGGCACCCATACTGTCAGAATGGTCCGCATTGATATTGATGGGACCTGTCAGTGCTCTGTTTACAAGGGCAAGGACGATAGGCAGTCTATCGGAGGCCGCCACATAAAGTTCCTCCCACATCAGCGCCAGACCGCAGGAGGAGGTTGCCGTTAAAGCTCTTGCACCTGCTGCCGAAGCACCTAAGGTTGCACTCATGGCACTGTGTTCACTTTCCACATGAATAAACTCTGTGTCAATTTCACCGTTTGCTATGTAGGTTGCCACATACTGGGGAATTTCCGTGGAAGGGGTGATGGGAAAAGCCGGCATAACATCGGGATTAATCTGTTTGATTGCGTATGCTACCGCTTCATTACCTGATAAACGTTCTCTGATTGCCATTTATTTCCCCTCCCTCATAGTGATTGCCCCGAACGGACATACCTTGGCACAAATGCCGCAGCCCTTACAGTGGTCATAGTCAAATTCGCCTCTTTCTCCCTTTACTACGGGAATGGAAGAGTCCGGACAAACCGGTACGCAAAGCAGACACTGCTTGCAATTTTCTTTGATAAATTCTGGCGTTGCCGTACGCCACTCACCGGTACAAAAATGCTTTGAGGTAGCCGGCTCATATATTTTATTTCCCTCGGTAATATCCTGCCAGGGACTTCTTTCATTGATATCGATACTTCTCATATTCTTTTCCTTTCCTTATAAATTTTCCTGTCAAAGGGCACTTGCCGCTTGTTCCTATATCCGCATAACGCTATTCATGTATGAAATCCAGCGTCATCTGCAGTGCTTTCATGTTTCCTTCGATTACTTCGGGCTTCTTCGCAAATTTATGTTCAAAGGAAGCTTTCATTTCACTTAAAAATACTTCAGGCTCCATCACGCCGGTCACTGCCACAACTGCTGCCAGCATGGGGGAGTTGGGATAATTCTTGCCCAGTGCTTCTACGGAAATGGCTCTTGCATCAATGGTATAAACCTTGCCCTGATAGCCCTTTAACAGCGGCACAATCTCCTCTTTACTTTTCTGCGTATTTACAACAATGGCGCCCTCAGGACTTAAACCGGCAGTTACATCAACGGTTTCCAAAAGTCCGTCATCTACCACCGCCACAAAATCGGGACTGTAGATATTGGAATGAATGGTAATGGGCTTTTCGCTGATTCTGTTATAAGCCGTAATGGGCGCCCCCATTCTCTCGGGACCGTATTCCGGAAATCCCTGTACGTATTTTCCTGTCTTAAAAGCTACATCCGCTAACAAAAGCGCCGCTGTTTTGGCACCCTGTCCGCCGCGTCCGTGCCATCTTAATTCAATTGTGTCTTTCATGGTTTCCTTTACCTTTCTTTGATTTTCTTGCCGCGGTCTGCGCATAGAAAAAGCAACCGCCTTTCACATTGTCGGTTGCTTGAAACTTTTCCTGCTCCTATCAAAAAAACTTCTACCGCAAACGGCAGAAGTTCATCCTCACATTCCATTTACGACATACCAACATATGCGTCCTCTGTTACGGGAGGAACCCGTCAACATCTACCGGCTTTCACTTTGGTGTTGCAACTCGGGAGGGATATTCCACAGTTCCTAATCGTACCGCTTCTCAGCTTGCGCGGCTCTCTGTGACTTTCAAAAAAGTGTACTTGTCTCCGTCTTTGTTTTTGTTTTTCTTTATTCACTTATGCTTTATTATAGTAACGCGTCAAACCGTTGTCAACTGTTTTTTTACTGACTTTCCGATTATTCTATAGTATAATATAAAAAACAGTCTTTCTGCTTTACAAGGAACCGATTATGGTTAGGAAAGCAGCTACGGGAGGGTTACCATGTACGAAAGACAAAAAGAAAGCCTTGCGGCTTATTATCAAAAAATAACTCTGCAAAAGGACCGTCTTGCAGATGATACATACCACAAACAGTTCTTTGATACGCGAAGGCAAATCATCGAAGAGTTCGAAACATTTTATGCGCAAAATCCGGACACCCCCTTTGCCCTTTTCAAAAGCAGGATGCATACTCTTATGGCCAAATACTGCCGGCCCGTGATTTTCGAGGGAAATCCTTTTTTCTTTGAATTCGGCTACAGGGAGGCACAGTCCTGGGGAATCAGCGAAATCAATCCGATACGGTTCCTGAAACAGAAAATAAGCATCGGACTTCATGATAAATTCCCGATTCTGACACAGTGCGAAAAAGAATTTGAACCTGTTTTTGACTTAGCGGCGCTGGGCATCTGTTCCGCCTCCTCTTCTTTTGACGGCGACCACCACACCTTAGGCTATACAAATCTGTTTCAGCACGGTTTATCCGGTCTCATGGAGAAACTCCAAAATAGGCTTGATACCTTTGAAGAAAACAGCGAAGAAGCCTTGTACTGCCGGGCTATGTTGGAAAGCTGTCATGCGGTGCTTACCATCGCAGAAAAGTTTGCTGATGCCGCCAGGGAAAAGTTAGCCGGCTGTGCCAACGAAAAGCAAAAACAGTACTTAGAACTGTTGGCTGAAACTGCGGGAAAAATACCTGCAATGCCGCCTCAAACCTTTTATGAAGGACTGGCGATGCTTTTATTTACCAGGGAAGCGGCTGCTACCTTGGAAGAAATCGGCATCTCCCAACTTGGACATGTAGACAGGCTGCTTGGTCCTTTGTATGAACAGGACCTGCTTGCAGGCCGCATTACGGAAGAAGAAGCGCGGGAACTGATTTCCATCTGGATGCTGCATACGGATATTAAGTTCGACCTTGCACATAATTCCTGGCCGGAAACCAGCACCTGTATCCAGCTTGGCGGATGTGACCGGGACGGGCAGCCGGTTTATAACACCGTAACCCGTATGTTCATTGAAGAACATCACCGTTTGGGACTGATTAATCCCAAATTAAACTGCCGCTACAGAAATGACTCTCCTACGGAATATTTAACCGCTGCCGGCAAGGCTATGCTGGCGGGACACAATAATTTCGTCATGATCAATGATGACATCATTATTTCCGGACTGCAAAAAAGCGGTGTTGCTTTAGAGGATGCGCGCATGTATGTCAGCGGCGGCTGTCAGGAGACCATGATTGAAGGCTTCGGACATACCGAGGGTGTTGCCTTCTATGCGTCCATGCCCCGGGTACTGGACTTATTCCTGCAAGGGGACGCACCGGACTTTGTCATCCCCTGCGGCGTGCCGGAGAGCTATGAAGCCTTTTATGAAAGCTTTATGACTTCCATTTGCACCTTTTTCACTAAGATGATTACCTGGCGTAACATGCGTCAGTCCTATTACCGCCAATTAACTCCAAGTCCGTTTTTCTCTGCCACACAGACAGGCTGTATCGAAAACGGCAGGGATTATTCTCACGGCGGCGCGAAATATAACTTTTCCACCATTTCCCTGATTGGGTTAGGTACGGTGGCAGATTCCCTTTTTGCCATCAAAACCATGGTTTACGAACAGCAAAAAGTCTCCCTTCCTGAATTTGTCCGGATTCTTTCCGCTAATTGGGAAGGACACCGCGACCTGCAAAAAGAAATCATCGCCCTGCCCAAATACGGACACAATCATCCGGAAGCAGACGGGCTTGCTAACCGCTTTTTACAGGACTTTACCAAGAATCTGTATCCGCACAAAAATGAACGGGGCGGAAACTATATTCCCAGCCTGTTTGTATACTATCATTTTGAAACCTTTTCCCACGTTCTTCGGGCAACTCCCGACGGACGGAATGCTTTTGAATTAATCAGTGCCGGAGCAGCTCCCGGACAGCTTCGGGAAATCAAGGATGTGACCATGCCGGTAAAATCCATGCAGCATATGGACTTTACCTCCTGCGGCGGCGGCAGCGCGGTACTAGACGTCAAACTTCCGCTTTCGAGGCACATGACACCGGAATTATTTGCCTCCTTTATCCGCGCCTGCGGACAGTATCATTGTCCTACCATACAGCCCAATGTGGTATCCCAGGAAGAATTATTAGATGCGAAACTCCATCCGGAAAAGCATCAAAGTCTCATCGTGCGTATTTGCGGTCTTTCTGCCTTTTTTGTAGCTCTGACACCGGAGGTACAGGACGAAATCATCGCCCGGAATCTTTATCAAATGTGAGGAATTTATGGAACAAACTGCTATTAAGGGAACCATTTTTGACATACAGCATTTTTCCGTCAGCGACGGTCCCGGCATCAGGACCACCGTCTTTTTTAAAGGATGTCCCCTTCGCTGTAAATGGTGCCACAATCCGGAATCCTATGTGCCCCAAACACAAATCATGTACGTTTCCGGCAAGTGCAGCCTTTGCGGCAAATGTGCCGAAATATGCCCTTCGTCCTGTCACAGCATCCAAGCGGGGAACCACCGCTATCAGTCTGAACATTGTACAGGATGTGGCAGGTGCGCAAAACTCTGCCCGGCAGAGGCACTTACCTGCGTCGGACAAAGCATGTCTGCTGGCGAAGTCCTTTCCGAGGTTTTGGCAGATTCCCTGCTTTATGAAACCTCAGGCGGCGGTCTGACCTTATCCGGCGGAGAGCCCATGCTTCAGCCTGCTTTTGCCCTTACCATAGCCAAAGAAGCGAAAGCAAACGGACTAAATGTCTGTATGGAAACCTGCGGCTTTGCTTCTTCGGAAAAATTTCAGGAAATCCTTCCGTATATTGACCTCTTTTTGTATGATTACAAGCTGACCGGCATTGAAAAGCACCAAAAGTACACCGGTGTTTCCAATGAGCTGATTTTATCAAATCTGGCACTGCTTGATAGTGCCGGAAAGGATATCATCCTAAGATGTCCCATCATTCCGGATGTCAACACCGACGATGACCATATGGAAGGTATCATTCAAACAGCGAACCAACTTACCCACCTACGGGAAATCCATTTGGAGCCCTATCACAATGCAGGCGTTTCCAAATGGCAGAACCTTGGCCTTCAGGAGCTCCCTGCCTTGCTGACTCCACCCGATACAAAAACAATGGACTCCTTCGCCCGCCGGATTGCTGCCGGTACGCAAAAAGAAGTCCATGTCATGTAATCACTGTATTCAAATAGTTTATTTTTCCATACGGAACAAAAGTACCCCATGGGCCGGAATTGCAGGAAGCATTTCACGGCTCATTTTGGTTTCGGACCAAATTTCAAAAAGCTCTGTCTCACCATGCTCTGCCTTTTCGTTTAACAGATCCGCCGGTCCGTTTAACTCTTCTGCAGGTCTGCTTAACTCTTCTGCAGGTCCGTTTAACAGCTTAGACGGAACCGGACGCTCTTCCTCGGAAATATTAAATACCGCCATGTATTTATCCGTCTCTGATGCACTTTCCCAAATAATCCATTCTTCATCCCGGTAGGTTTCGCGGGCGTCCGCAGTTTCCTTCAGCATCTGATAAAGGGGTGCCTTCTGAAGCAGTGCCAAGGTTTCTTCATCCAACTTGGTCAGTTCTGCTCCCAGCATCAGGGGAGAACGGAACATGCACCAAAGAGTCATCATGGTCTTTTGCTCATCCGGGGTAAAATTGGTCTTACGCTCGTTGCCAAAGCCCTTGCCCAGCATACCAAGCGGTAACATGTCACAATCCGGATAACCGCCATCGGTAACATATTCCTGCCAGTTTCTGCATCGGTCAAACATATCCCTAAGAGATGCCCAATGATCCCAAAAGTCATCCGTAATTCTCCACATATTCGCATTTTCACGATAAAAATCATGTTCTTCCACAATGGCAGGTCCCGGCGATAAGCTAAGCACGATGTCTCTGCCGCAACCTTCGATTGCTTTGTGCAGCATTTCTATTTCCGCTTTACTGGACGGGGCATCCATTCTGCAGATATCATCGCACTTAATGAAATCCACGCCCCACCCGGCATAAAGCTCTAATAGGGAATCGTAATATTCCTGCGCGCCCTTTTCCTTCGGATTCACCCCATACATATCCGGGTTCCACATACAAATGGAATAAGGGTCGGCAATCACATTGGCGGTAATATCGGTATTTTTAATCTTGGTCCGCTCATAGGCCGCCCTACGGGGAATCCCACGCATAATATGAATACCGAATTTAAGACCCAGACTATGTACATAATCGGCCAAAGGCTTAAATCCCTGACCGCCTTTGGAAGACGGAAATCTTTCCGTATCGGGAAGTAGTCTGGAATATTCATCCATTTCCATCTTGGCAAAAGGCACGTACTGGAACTTGTCCCTCTGCTGACCGGATTCATAAGAGTACCAGGCAATATCTACTACCACGTATTCCCAGCCGTAATCCTTTAAATATTTCGCCATAAAGTCCGCATTCGCCTTTACCTGTGCCTCATTTACGGTGGTATCGTAATAATCATAACTGTTCCATCCCATAGGAGGATATTTCAAAGAAATCTTCATACTTCTTCTCCTCTTAATATAATTTCTGCTACCCGGAATCAGGGTCCGGATAGCAGCCTTTTTATTTGTATTCTTTTTTAACCGGTGCATAGAAAATTTTTTGCAAAGCACCCAGTACGGTTCTGGCCGTAGCGGGCTTTAACAAGTACCCTGCAGGATGCAACTCCAGTACAGCCTGGATATGCTCCCTGTCCTTGATTCCCGTCAAAAAGATTACCGGTATATCCTTGGCTTCATCAATTTCCCGAATCATTTGCAACGTCATGCGGCCGTCACATATGGGCATATCATAATCCAGGAAAATTGCATCCGGCAGGCGCTGTCCGATCATGGTAAGTGCCTTCACACCGGAGGTAGCCATTGCTACTTCGTATTTATCCTTCAACATCTCGTTCATGGTACGCAGCTGAATGGGACTGTCATCCACGATCAAAACATATTTTTTCTTTCCGAAGGACCTGGTCATTACGCTGGTTTCCACTTCGTAGTCAATGTGCAGTGCTTTGTAGATTACCTCCAGAATGGATTCCTTATTTTCAAAGGAGGTAAGTACCATAAAATGAGCGTCCTTCACAACATGCGCGTATTCTGCCGGTTCAGCAGGGGTTCCCAGACAAATTGCGGGAATATCAAAATAATCCATTTTAATCATGCTGAAAATATCAAGCTGCGCAGCATCCATATCCATCAGACTGACCAGGATTACATCCGGCTTATTAATTTTCATCATGCCCCTTATCAGTTCCGCATTATCAATACACACCTGTACCTGAAAATAATTCGCCAGATACTTATTGATTTCTTCCAGGGTATCGTTAAATTTTCCGATGAGTAAAACTTTTTTCATGTGAGACCTTCCTGTATTTTATCTTTTCTTTTTCCCTTTATTCTTTGCCCTTTATTTCTTCAATGGTAAGTAGGGCATTTTCCGCATCTAAGTTAAATACCTGTCCTGCCAATTTCTCTACCAGTTCCTGCAGTTTGCCGGGATACATTTTCTTTTGCATTTCACCGCATACCATATCTGCAGTTGTATAATCGTCTCTTTCCAGACTCATTTTCAACATATCCAAATAAGCCGCTTCCACAAATTCCGCGCTTTCTTTTTCCTTGGGCAGGATAATTGTGCCGATGCGCGCTTTGTGCTTGCTGATTTCTTCCTGTAAAATAGGATGCAACACCCTTACTTTGGACAGGTCCTTTTCTATGGCTGCCATTTCCGATAAGCGGGCTGTCTTTGATAAAAGCAGCGCTCCAACCGTAGCCGCCGTGCTCTTTAAGGAATGTACGCCGGTACGG